>DHQH01000091.1:1360-12295 GCA_002410125.1 Alphaproteobacteria bacterium UBA5343 | reverse complement strand
ATAGGCATGTAGAAAATGCCAGAACTTATATTATGGAAATGGCATCACCAGAAGATCGCAGAAATTCGATTGCTTATGCCAATGGTGATAAAAAACACATCACTGCTGTTTGCAAAATAAGCAGTGGTATATATGAATGGAAGCCTGAACTATCAGGCTATATGCTATGGCAGAGCATATATTTTTCTTTAGAGCAAATTGCTTTAGAGGAAAAGATGTACCCAAAGGAGCATGGGAAGTAAAATAAAGACTGAATATTAGAAAGGGCTGGAAATTCCAGCCCTTTCTTTTGTCTTAAATACGGTTATTGAGCCAATATCCCTATCTACCCAAACTTACATATTTAATCTTTGAATCTTGTTTCATAATTTTATCATCATAAAGATTACGAAGGTCGATGAATAAGTTACCTTTCATCAAATCTGTAACTTCTTTTACAGATAGGTTTTTAAACTCATCCCATTCGGTCAAGATAACCAAACCATCAGCATTTTTAAGAGCTTCTTCTTTACTATCACAATAAGTGATATCTGCCTTTATTAAATGTTTAGCTTCTTCCATTCCTTGAGGGTCATAAGCCTTAATGTTAGCTCCAAGTTTTGCTAATTCTGGAATGATTACGGTTGAGCAAGATTCTCTCATATCATCAGTATTTGCCTTAAAAGTTAACCCTAAAATAGCAATATCTTTGCCTTTAACATCACCATTAAAAGCCTTTTTGATTTTACCAACCATATTTAATTTTCTAGCTTCGTTTAATTCTGTTGTTTTTTGAATTAACTTGATTGGGCTATTAAATTGCTCTGAAGTTCTAACCAATGCCATAGTATCTTTTGGGAAGCATGAACCACCATAGCCTGGACCTGCTTGTAAGAATTTTTTACCAATTCTGCTATCAAGACCAATACCCAAAGCAACATCTTCTACATTTGCTTCTACATTTTCGCACAAATCTGCAATTTCATTGATGTAGGTGATTTTCATTGCTAAAAAAGCATTAGCAGCATATTTGATTAGTTCAGCAGTTCTTCTGGCGGTGAACATTACAGAAAAACCTTCATCACTTGCCCATTTATAAAGATTAGCTAGCATTGATTTGGCTTTTTCATTATCAGTTCCAACAACTACTCTGTCTGGGTTTAAGAAATCTGAAATTGCAGAACCTTCTCTTAAAAATTCTGGATTTGAAGCAACCGCAAAATCAGCATTTGGATTGGTTTCTTTAATGATTTTT
The DNA here is from genome assembly GCA_002410125.1 of Alphaproteobacteria bacterium UBA5343. GTDB lineage: Bacteria > Pseudomonadota > Alphaproteobacteria > RF32 > UBA5343 > UBA5343. The sequence continues at coordinate 11,061 of DHQH01000091.1, read as the reverse complement.
TCTACCGCATCACCAGTACCTACAGGAACAGTTGACTTGTCAACGATTACGGTGAAACCTTGTAAGGCTTCCCCTATTTCTTTAGCTGCACCGTAAACATATTTCATATCTGCATGGCCGGTTTCTTTATTTTCTGGAGTTCCAACACAAATAAATACTAAATCTGATTTGGAAACGGCTGATTTGAGGTCAGTTGTGAAAGATAATCTATTATCGGCAACATTTTTTTCAACTAGCTTATCAAGACCTGGCTCATAAATTGGCATAATATTATTGTGTAATTTATTGATTTTATCTTCATTTAGGTCAACACAAGTAACATTAAAGCCTTTTTCTGCAAAGCAAGTTCCTGTAACAAGACCAACATAGCCAGTTCCAATCATTGTTATATTCATTAGTATATTCTCCAAAAAAATTGTTTTTATATGTGCCTATAAGCTAGTGGAGTAAAGCTATATTTGCAAGGTTAATTAGAGGTAATAAACAAGAATTTTATAAGTGATTATATGAGTGTTTTGGGGATTTGGAAGATTTTTTAGAGGGGTGGTAAAAGTTTTTTGACGAAAATTATAGACAAATTATAAAAATATGCTATTATTGACATTGGAAAATTATTACTAATCGACTTAAAAGCAATATATATCATTATGAATTTCAAGGAATTTATAGTGCCATTTTTTATTTAGACAAAACAAATTAATAACATAAAATAAAAAACAGTATTATGAAAAAATTAATTTTGTTAATTGCCGTAGTAGCTATGGCATTAACTAGTGTTGCCCAAGAGGTGACTACAGAATCTCGCACAGAGATTGATAGCTTAGGAAAACGTCGACACATCGTTGACATCAAACTGTTCGGGGAATTCCCCGAGGCAGAAACTGAGATAATCCAAGTGGGTGATACCACTCGCGGATTTCCGTTTCTAAACACCAAAGGCTACGGCCTTGTTGTGGGAGCTGACTATAGAAACTACTATGAGGCAGTGTTTGCCTACATAGGAGTTGAATTTCAGTATTTCTCGATTGGTGCTGGTTTCAGCACTGAAAGAGATGGCTTGGTGGAAGTAACACTGAAACTGCCTACGAAAATCAATAACCTATCGGTTTTTGCGGGCATTTCGACCGTGATAGACTACCGAGACTCAATTGCTTATGACATCGGCGATTATGTCGATGGAGAATTGCAAATGCAGTTTAAGCATGAGAGTTGGTACAATTTTAGCCCTAACTTGATTGCGGGCCTGGAGTATCAAGCATGGGACTTTATATATATAAAGCCCTATGTTGCAGTGATTAGCCCCAAAAATTTCGAGGATTTTTCGAATTTTAGTTGGGGAGTTAAACTGAACTTCGGGATTCCACAAATTGCCCCGTGGAATCAAGGAAAATACAATAGTCGGGAATAACCCCGATTGTGTGATTAAAGATGAGGGTAAAGAGACTTTGTTTGGCTAGGAAACTAGCTAAACAGGTCTCTTTTTTTTGTTTTAAACACCATTTGCAGTGGGATATAAATATTGTCATTCTCAGAATTTAGTCTGGGAATCCAGGTCTATTGCTTTAGCAATTCGATATATTGATTACATATGTTCTGGATCCCCGAGCTATTCAAGTAAACTTGGCTCGAGGATGACCCCATTAAATGGGGAGGAGATTTGTTGGGATAGTGATGGGAAAATGAGAAAAGTTAATTAAATGTTAATTTTTTGTTACAGGGGCTGTTTTGGTATAAAAAAAGCAAAAAATATGATACAATGAAATTGTATTAACTATTTTTATGTCCTTATTTGTTTCCCCTATTATTCTTTTTTTTTGAAGACATAAAAATTTTTCATTAGAACCAAAAATAAAATAAATAATAACGGCAAAACAAGACATATCACAATGATATATTTTGGATTTGCCATAAATTCTATCAACATGAAAAATTTTGCTAACGTTACCCTCGTTATCACAGTGATCGTTTTAACAGTTTCTAACCTTGTATCTGCTCAGAATATGAAACTTGAGTTTCCAAAAGAGCGAACAACAATGGATGGTTTATCTGTCTCCCTTAACTGGGATGATCGTATTGACGATAGACACCCATCTATTGGAGTTGGATATCTGGATGGCCTGATGAAGTATGAACTGAAACTCAATACCGATTTAGGTGCTGAAGCTACAGTAAAAAGGTATTTACCTTTTACTTCTGATGACTGGTTAAGCTTATTTGGTGGTATTACCGCCCGTTTTGACAATGCTTCAGTTAATCAATTTGAAGTATTTCCAGAACTTGGATTAAGATGGTATCACATGTTTATGAATTTGGAAGTATCTGCAAGATACTTTCCAACAGGGATTGAGGTTTATGATGTGTATCCTAATAGGGTGCCAGAAAAAAACTTCTCTATAAATTTCTCAGTTTCCTTTAATATCAATGAAATTTGGTATTTGGTGAAACCTTTGAAATTACAACCTGAAAGCAAGTGGTAGGTAACGAAAAAATTAAAACTTCTATACATCTCTGAGCTTTTGCTCGGGGATGTTTTTTTTGCAAATTAAGAGAAGGATTTGACAAACTATATAGAGGTGATAATATTTTTAGCAGAAACTTATATTAGTTTTCTGTATTAATCCTCTCTATAATTCGTAAATAAATCTAAAACTTATATGCTATGAATGTACCGACAATTGATTTTAACCCCAGAGATTGGGGAAGAAATAAGAATATCGAAAACCAAGATTCAACAACAACAACTAGAAACTCTGGATGGAGTTGGGATAGGTTTTTTCGCCGTCTAAGACGAGTTTATGTTGTCTTTTATTGTAGTTTATTAATGATTCCTCTTATACTAGATATGATGGGAGCTAAGCTACATGATGATCTTAGAGGTATTTGGACTATTATTGCAATGATAGTTATGGCAATACCAGTGCTTTTACCTAAAACTCTCAAGAAGACTTCGAGAGTTATTATGGTATCCGTATTCGCGATTGCAATACTTAGTCAGATGGATGAAAGAGTTGCTGAGTTCAGCAGGCTTTTTGGTTTTTAGAAAACAAATACCCTTTTGCTATAATAGGCAGGAGGGTATTTTTTATGCAATAGTACAAGATTGCCACGTCACTTCGTTCCTCGCAATGACAATAAATGTTTAAGATATGATATTGTTAATTAGATTTCTTACTTCGCGGCGGGCATTTAGATGTGAAGTTGTCATTGGAAGTTTTACACCTGCTTTTTTCATATCTTGAACAGTCAAACCATCTAAAAATAACTCTTTATAGATTGTTCGTTCCCCTAACCCTTCAATATAAGCAAAACCTATTCTTTTTGATAAATCACCTAATAATTTATCCATTAGCTTTTTATTTTTACTATTAAAATGTAATACCCTATTTTTTAAGACTATCCAATCAAGAGCTTTTTTATTAATCAATGCTCGCTCTTTTCTAATATCCCATAATTTTTCTGAATAATGACTAGTTTTTAATATTTCTTTTTTCTTTACATCAACATCAGCTAAAACATCTAAATCTAACAAGCTATCATTTAATGGAGTGATAAGCATATCCGCTATTAAAAGGGCTGTTTTTGACAGGTGATTGTCACTCCCTGGTGTATCGATAATTATTACATCTGAAGTCCTTTTTAGCTCTGAAATCTTAGTTTTTAGGTTTTCAATATCTTGAGCTATTTTATCAACGGTTATTTCTTCAGCCAAGGTTGGGATGATAGCATGATGGTTAGGGATTTCGAGCTTTATATTATTGCTTTTTGCAAAATTGCTACGGTTATTGATATATTTCGTTAGGGTGCCTTGCCTACCATCAATATCAATTGAAGAAACTGCAAATCCTTTTTCTAAAATAGCAATTATTAAATTCATGGTAAGTGTTGTTTTACCTGTTCCGCCTTTTTCATTACCGATAACAATAATTTTTGCATTTTTTTGCATTATAAAGCCTTTATGAGTATATATCGTTGTATTATCTGTTGGCTATTTGAGTAGATTTTGTGTTTGGAGAAATAACTAAGCAAGATTTGTCCTGTTTTTTGAGTTCTTTACAAGCGGTGTTAGCAATTTTTTCTTCCATACCCATAAGCCTTGACCTGTAGACTATAGCAGGACCTGATTGATGAGCCAATACTTGAATTTCTTTTATACCAATTTTTTCTGAAAGATTTGTTTGAACATTAATTGCATAGTTTCTGGCTTTGGCATAGTTAGAAAATGCTCCAATTTGAATTGCCCAATTGCTATTGATTTTTTTAACTTTGGCTATTTTAGTTCCTGGTTTTTGCATTGGTAATGGAATATTATCTGGAGACATAACTAAATGATTAAGAGCTGTGTGCATCAGACTTGCGGTTTTAGCATCTCTTTTTTTAGAAGTTTTATAACCCATAACAACAGCGATTACTCTTTCATCTTTTCTGGTAGCTGATGTGATAATATTAAAACCAGCAGCAGCAATATAACCCGTTTTTAGACCGTCTGCACCATCGAATTTTTTAAGTAATTTATTATGAGTATAATGAGTTGTGCCGTTATAAGTGAATTTTTTAGTAGAAAAAAGATGATAATATTGTGGGAAGTGATGATACATTGCCATACCAAGCATTGCCATATCACGAGCAGTGGTTTTTTGAGCTCTATTTGGCAAACCTGAGGCATTTTTGAAAGTAGTATCTTTCATACCTAGCTCTCTTGCAACTTTAGTCATCATTTTTGCAAATTCTTGCTCGCTACCGCCTAATGCTTCGGCAATTACAGTAGCAGCATCATTGGCTGATTTTACGATCAAAGCCATAACAGCATCTTTTAATTTTATAGTTTTGCCAGCTCTTAAACCTAATCTTGATGGTGATCTATTTTGAGCTGTTCTTGAGATTGGTAAATCTTCATCAAAGTTCAACCATCCCTTTTCTACAGCATCAAAAACCATATAAAGAGTCATAACTTTGGTAAGGGATGCTGGATAAATTGCTGCATCGGCATTAGCTTCAGAAATTATTTCACCATTATTAGCATTTAGAACAATAGAAGACTGGGCTGCATTAGCAATATTTGCAGCGCTTAGGAAGTAGAAGGCTCCTATTATTAATGTGGCAAAAATTCTTTTCATAGCTTCTTTCTAATTCTTGAGTACTTTGACAGACTAACTTTTTAGCTAATCCTTGTCATAAAATATCACCTGTAATCCACAGAATTTCTGTATCTTGTTATATTTTATCTTTAAAATAGTTATGAAGGAGTTAATAAGTTTTAATTTTGGGAAGAAAAAATTAATAATTATATGTTTTTGGGCTTGACTTAGGACTGCATTATATGTAAAAAGACAGTCAATATTTATGGCGAATGTAGCTCAGTTGGTTAGAGCGTCGGTTTGTGGTACCGGATGTCGCCGGTTCAAATCCGGTCATTCGCCCCATAAAAAAAGAGAGGTTCTTAGCCTCTCTTTTTCTTTACAATACACCAATCTCTACAACAACAAACACATACGCTATCGCATACAATGTGAACGTACTAAACGATAGTTTTCTATAATTTTCCTTTTGTAGCTTAATAGCTAGCACTAAAAAAGTTATAGAAATTAAATAAAGTAAACTCCCTAATCCTCCAATAACGATATAAAGTTCTTCACCTATTAAAATCGCCTTTAACATTGAGATTGAAAGAAAAAGTAATGCGATATGAATAAAGGTAAAGACTAAACAAGCAGATGTAAGGATAGTGGTTTTGATATCTACCACAAAGGCTCTCTTCACTCTTCTCATTAAAAAATGTATAGGTAGTAAAGATATTAACACTGCTAAAATACATAATGATAGTTTCATAAGTTGTAGGTTTTAAATAGTTTACAGAATAAGAATGCAATAAATCTAATATGGTATATAAAATCATATTTACAACTTTATAGTTTGACTTTTAATTTATGCTTTCTTTTTTATGATGAATGATGTATAGATTTTCTTAATTATTAGATTACCACGGGCTAAAGCCCTCGCAATGACGATGGACAGGAAAATATATGCCGCCGATTTTAACATTGAAAAATATTGAACTTAGATTTAGTGAAAGCCCTTTATTTACAGATGTAGAGATGAATGTATCAAAGGGTGATAAAATCTGTTTAGTTGGTCGGAATGGATCTGGTAAATCAACCTTAATGAAAGTGGTAGCAGGGATTATTGAACCAGATGATGGCGAGATGTATATTGAACCTGGGGTGTCGGTTTCTTATATGATGCAAGAACCTGATTTGTCAGGTTTTGATAATTTATTAGACTATATCTTATCGGGAATTAATTCTCCTGAATATTCAGACTTTGATAAAGAAAATTTGAGATTTATGGCGGATGGATTTGTGAAAGAACTTGGGATTAATATTAGCCAACACCCTAAAAAATGCTCAGGTGGTGAGATTAGAAGAGCAGCTCTTGCTCGTGCTTTTATTGATAACCCTGATATTATGTTGCTTGACGAACCTACTAACCATTTGGACTTATCTGCAATTTTTTGGCTTGAAAAACAAATCAAGAATTATAACGGGGCTGTGATTATTATTAGTCATGATAGAAGTTTTTTAGAAAATACCACTAATCAGGTTTTTTGGCTTGATAGAGGAATTATTAGACAGGGGAAGATTAATTTTAGAGATTTTGAAGAATGGCAAGAAAAAGAATATGAAAAAGAAGCTAAAGAAAAAAATCGCCTAAATAAGATGATAGCAAGAGAGACTGAGTGGCTTCATAAAGGAGTTACAGCTCGTAGAAAAAGAAATATGGGAAGGCTTCGTCGTTTACAGGAACTTAGAGAAATTAGAAAGCAACAAGTTGGAGTAACTGGTAATATTAGCCTAGCTGCGGAAGTGCAAGATGAGGTAAAATCAAAGCTTATAATTGAGGCTAAAAATATCAAAAAATCATTTGGTGATAGGACTATAATTAGAAACTTCTCTACTAAAATTATGAGAGGTAATAAGATTGGAATTATTGGACCTAACGGTGCTGGTAAAACAACCTTACTTAAGATTTTACTTAAAGAATTAGAGGCTGATGAAGGACATATTAGAATCGGAAAGAATCTGGACATTGCCTATTTTGAACAAGATAGATGTTCGCTAAATCCAAAGAAAACTATTTGGGAAGTTTTAGCTGATAAGAATGATACAATTATGGTTAGAGGTAGGCCTCGTCATGTAGTAGCTTATATTAAAGAATTTTTATTTGATCCTGATCAAGCTCATACTCCTGTTGGAGCATTATCTGGGGGAGAGAAAAATAGATTGATGCTGGCTAGAACTTTAGCTAAGACATCTAATTTTATTATCCTTGATGAGCCGACCAATGATTTGGATATGGAGACTTTAGATCTATTGCAAGAAGTGATTGCGGATTATGAAGGGACTGTTTTAGTGGTGAGCCATGATAGAAACTTCTTGGATAGAGTGGTATCGTCTGTTGTGGTGATGAATGGTGATGGCAATGTTGAAGAATTTGTTGGCGGGTATTCTGATTATTTAGAGCGACGAGCAAAACTTGAAGCCGGAGCAAAGAAAAAACAGAATAAAGCCCCTGTTAGGGAAGTAAAACAAAAACCAAAGAATGATAATTCTCATAAACTTAGCTATAAATATAAAAGAGCTTTAGAAATATTGCCAAGCGATATTGAAAAATTAGAAGTTAAGATTTCAGGTATTGAAGAAGAGCTTGCTAATCCTGAATTATATGAGAAAGATTATGCAAAATTTGAAAAACTCACAAAAGAGTTAGAAGGCATTCGAGCTAAAAAAGACAATAAAGAGATCGAATGGTTTGAAGCTATGGAAGCAAAAGAGGCTTTGGATATATAATTACGAGATTGCTACGGGCCGTTGTCTTTCCCGATGACGAGTTAACTTGTTAGGAATTATTTTGAGTTAAAAAGATCTCTCGACTTCGCTCGAGATGACAGAAGTGATGCTTCGAGATGACACCCAACTTATTGGGATGTTCAGAGATTCCTGCCTTCGCAGGAATGACGCACGACTTGTCGTGAAGGAAAAACAGCAGGAATGACGGTAAGGTAGAAATAATCTTATGAAATGTAAGATGTGATATATTGATAATTTGCACCAACTAAATCAATTTCTTCATCGGTCACACCTGCATCATATGGAGCCTTAGACATATCTTTAATATTATCTCTTAGAGCTTTTATCAAAGATTTATTAGCATATCTCCCTTTTTGCTCTTCAGTTATGATTTGACCTTCTAACATCGGTTTAGAATCTGTATATAAATCTCTTAGTTCTTTGGCTTTTAAGATATCTTGAAGTCTTTTTTCACAGTAGAAAAATCTATCAACCTGCCATTTATGCTTAGCCAACCATTTGGTAATTTTTGGACTGTAATCTAGTGACATATCTTTTTGGCTGGTTTTGTATTTATGCTCATACATACCTTGTTTGTTATATAAATACCAAACTTCTAAAAAATCTTCTATTTCATTTGAAGACACAGTTGTATCGAAGTCCATTTCATCTGCTGAATATGGTTTTTCTTGAAAAATTAAAAGAGATAATAAAATTATCAATGTTAAAAATAGTTTTCTCATTTTTTACCATCTAAATCCTGATATTGCCCAATCAGGATATGCCCCGTATTCTAAAGAAAGGTTTCTAACCTTTTCTATATCTGGTATATAACCCTCACCAAGGAAATCTACATGAATACCTTGAGTGATTAGAACTGAGTCTATATTCGTATCATTAGCCCCTTTAATATCATTGGGGATTGAATCACCAATTACAACTACTCTATCATTATTTATTTCACCACTTGCTTCTATACAATATTTGAAAAGTTGTTTTTGCGGTTTGCCAACTGACACTACTTTACCTCCCATTTCTGCATATTTTTGGGCGATTAGTCCTGGCCCCATACCTCTTATACCGTCAAAATATAAGACAATATCAGAATTAGCACAAAGAAGTGGTAAGTTTTTTTGATGAGCGAAAGTTAGACTTGGAATATAATCTTCTATCTTATCACTGGGATTAGTAATACCTGTTACAAAAATAAAATCTGTTGCAGAAATATCTGATACTTTGACATATTCATCGAATTCATCTAATACAGATCTTTCTTGATTAGCTCCCAGATAGTAATACTTATTTCCTAATTTGTCAAAACCTTTTGATTTATTTAGTAATTTATGATAAAGAACCTCACCAGATGTTAAAAAACCATCGTGAAATTCAGTTGGAATATTATGCTTGGGAAAATATTTATATCCTTCTTTTAATCTTCTTGAGGAATTGGTTAGGAAATATATTTTTTTACCTTGTTCTTTGAGCTTTTTAATCGCCTCAACAGAACTACTTATAGCATCCCCACCTTTATGCATAACTCCTAGCATATCAACGATAAAAACATCATATTTATCTACAATTTTTGAGATATTTACAATTGGTTTTATGGTTCTCATTATTGTTGTCCCTGAGCTGGCTTTTTCATATCAGCACCAATTGCTTCATTAACATTTTTAAACCCATCTTTTTTTAGATAAAATGCCAAATCTTCTTTGATTTTATTTATGACTTCTGGACCATGAAAGATAATGGCTGAATATAAACCAAGTAAGGTTGCCCCTGCTCTGATTTTTTTATAAGCATCATATCCTGTCATAATACCACCAGAGGCAATTAATGGAACTTTTCCTTGAGTAT
>DHQH01000091.1:0-1168 GCA_002410125.1 Alphaproteobacteria bacterium UBA5343 | reverse complement strand
TTTTAATAAGAATGTTGATTTATCAAACGCAAGTTTTCCTTTTAGTCCTCCTTTGGTTCTTCTTACAGAATATTTCATATCATCTGTTCTAGTGTTTGTGCTGGAGGTAATAACAATACCATCAAAACCAAACTCTAAAACTTTCTTAGCAATAAGTTCTTTAGTTAGATTATCAATATCTGTGGCAATTTTGATAAGTAATGGTGGAGTATTTAGAGGAGCAGCCTCATTTACTTTGGTTCTGGCAAGTTGCATTAATTCAACTAAATTTTCTTCTGTTTGATAAACAATATTACCCATCATATTTTGGTTAGAAATATTTAGCATAATATAATCACAAACTGGAGCAATAGAACTTATCAATTCAGAGAACTGGGTTAATGGTTTTATTTTTTTTTCGTTCTTTTTATCGTTATAATCTTCTTGAATGTAACCTGAATGCTCACCAATTGAAACACCTACAAAGTTTCTTTTGCCTCGCCTAATTGTTAGCCTTTTTACGGCTTCTTCACGACCAAAATTTTGATAGCCTGTTGATTGGTCTATCATTGATTGGCTTTCTCTGAAAGTAATATATCTTCTTGGTACTAAGTCTGGTTGATCGGTAATAGTTCCAACACTACCAAAACCATAACCAATATTAATTAAATCATCAATCACCTCAATATCTGGATCATATTCTGATTCCACTCCGATTGGGTTCGCCAATTTTTTACCAAAAACTATGGTATTTAAGATAGAAACATCTGCCATTCTTTTGTTAGGGAAAAAGCCTTCTTTTAATAACCAGTGTTGTACATCTCTGACGATTTCAACTGACATTTTTTTTAACGCTGGTTCTAATAATTTATAAGGTCTTTTGCTAATAAGTCCTAATATTTTACTTAGCAAACTGGTCTGTGCCATCAAAAAACTCCTATTTTTCAATATCTTTACTTCTTAATTGTAGTATTTTATCCAATAAACCATCTGTTTGTAAACTAGATTTTTGAGTTGTCCCAGTCATTTTATCTTGACTTCGTTTAACGACAGAAATACCCAAAACACCTAAGGCTACAGCCCAAAGAGGAGAAGTGTTGACAAGGGCTGAAATTATCATTGGGGCATTTGTTGGACTATCTATTATGGTATAAGAAATCGCAGTCATAGTTATAATCCAAGCAGATCG
>DHQH01000009.1:928-9352 GCA_002410125.1 Alphaproteobacteria bacterium UBA5343 | reverse complement strand
CATTGGCGTTTTCTTTTTTGGTGATAATGTTTGTTCCTTTGCCACTATATTTATTTGATAGAGAGGTTCCTTTTTGAAGCATTATTTCTTTATCGATGACTAGATATTTCATATCTTCACTTAGATATGAGTTTTCTAAGGTTTCAGCCTTGGTGTTTAGATATCCATCGCTTGTAAATGATTGAAGATATTTTGTATCACTGATATTTATAAAATAGGTTAGTTTGTTATCGTGATAGATAATCTTTGAAACCATATCTTTTACAAGCTTATCATTATAGAATATCTGCTTGAAGGCGAGTTTTGTTTCTTGTGGAAGCATATACATATCTGAATCTAGAAAATCTTGAATGATGTCTCTGGTGATATTATCAATATCTCCTGCGGGTAGATAGAAATTTGGTATCGTATAATATCTATATGTAATTCTGTTCTTAGTTCTGGAGGTTTTCATATTCTTAAAGGTGACGCCATCGGCTGTTATTATCTTATTATGCAATAGATAGCTGTTTGCTTTTACTTTTCCGCTTCCTCTGGTGTTTTTGTTGTCTAGTTTGATTTTGACGGCATCAAAAAGCTCTTTATCAAGAATAGCCTTATGCTTACCGTTAAAGACATCATTGGTTTTCTTATTGGTGATTTTACCGATATAGACTGGGTCTCGTAACATTCTAGCAATCACATTTTTTGATAGGTGTTTTCCTCCGATGATATTTCCTTTTTCACTCTTCCAAGATTTACTCTTAATCTCCTTTTCTCTTATGGTTTGAGACAAGATACGGAGCGATGGAGATTTTAGATATTCTTCAAACATATAATTGATGGTTTCTGCTTCCTTTTTGTTTGGGACTAGCTTTTTATCGACTACATCATAACCAAAGGGCGGAATACTTCCCATCCACATTCCTTTGGCTTTACTAGCGTAGAGTTTATCTCTTACTCTTTCGGAGGAGACTTCTCTTTCAAATTGGGCGAAGGATAAGAGCATATTTAGGGTTAGCTTACCCATTGAGGTGGAGGTGTCGAAGGCTTGAGTTATTGAGACAAAATTGCAGTTATATTTTTCAAACTCTTTCATCATATTGTGGAAGTCCATAATTGAACGGGAAAGTCTATCGACCTTATAGACGACTACGGTTTGAATATTGCCCTTTTTAATCTCTTCTATCATACGACTTAGAGATGGTCGCTCCATAGTTCCGCCCGATATTCCTCCATCTTCATAAGTCTTATAATATTCCCAGTTGTTAAAAGACTGTGAGAGGATATAGTTTTTGCAAGCCTCCTCTTGGTTATGCAGGGAGTTGAACTTTTGCTCTAGCCCCTTTTCTGTTGATTTACGGACATATATTGCACAATTAACAGTTTTGATTGTTTTAGGCATCGACGACTTCTCCTGTTTTTTTGTTATATAAGCCGAAGAAATGATTTCCGGAGACTTTGCTTCCACAGATGGCGATGGCTACTGCTGAGATGGTTTTATACTCCTTATCATCATATAAAAAGCTACTATCTCCGTTGACCGTTACGATATGGTCTTTTCCTTTATAGATTTTGGTGATTTGAGTTCCGGCTTTGAAGTTGATTTTATATTTGATGGCTTTTTTAATGTGATATTCTGGGGACTTTGAATATTTATTAAGCTTGGTTTGATGGCGGTTTTCTATATAGCTATTGTTTTGAACGCATTGTATTCGATACCAGAGAGTTTTTAAGATAGGCTTTTTAGAATAATGGGGCTGAAAAAAATACTTATTCCAGAGGGCTTGTTGCTCTGTTTGGGGTAGTGCTTTTAGATGTGTAAATGATATTGGTAAATCTAACATATATAACTCCTCCTTTTTATGCTTACAGTAACGCTTGCTGTGCGAAGGAAGTCAACTCTATTCGACCATGATTTCTTTAATCTTTCGGAGTTTTTCGCGGGCGATGGAGTTCTTTCTTTTTACTTGGGTTAGAAGCTTCATAAAATCAGAGGCGATTTCGAATAGGTTGACATCCAAAGCCTTTGGACGACCTTTAGGATTACCTGACTGCCCTTTCTTAAACTGATACTGCTTAGGTGGAGTTCTTTTGCTTTCAGACATAAATATAGTCCCATAAAATTAATTATGAGACTATACACGCTTGCTTTTAACAAGAAGTCAAGTGGGTTAGGAATAAAAATCAAGACCTTTTTGTATATAGCTCTTAAGGTCTTGAATTATACAACCACATAAATCAATATCATTGTTACTCTGTTTAACAAAGTCTAACCAAAAAAATAAGGGTTTACAATAACATTCGTCTTTATCGAAGTTTCCAGCACAATATAGACCCTTTATTAAAAACAAATCATCTGCACTATATTTTGCAAAAACAACCTTCAACTCTCTCTTTTCTTCACTTTCTTTAAATATATCCTCAATAACATCTTCATCAAATAAGTTTATAGGTTTATAGTCAATAGATAATGATGGATATTTTTCAATTAACTCATCCAAACGTTCTATTAAACCATTAACTAAATCTACCTGTTTTTTATCTAAGACTTTTTTTTTACTTGTAGTACTGTTGTCTAAATATTTAGGCTTTTTGAATTTCTTTGGTATAACCTTGTCCCCTATAAAATCTTGAAACCTACCAATAGGTTCTTTATTATGTAAACCACTATATGCATCTACTCTTTTTCCAGTTTTTCTATCTATAAAACGACCATGGTTATAATCTGATGAATGTAAGAAAATTGCATATTTACCAGGTTTAAGCCTTCTTTCTATAATTTTGTAGTTTGTGATTTTTTCTCCTCTAAACTCACCATATTCTGAACAATAATAATCTGTATATACTCCATCTTCAAGTAATGTCAAAACTTCATAATCACAATCTATATTACTAGGTAAAACTGGGACTAATTCTCCAACTTCCAATATGAAGTTAGAATTAGAGTTTTGATGAGAATAAAAGCTTAAATTTACAGGATTACAAACGACTCTTAATCCATCAAAGTTTAATTCTAATAGCTTATTGTCCTCTCTTGCATACTCAACACCTATCAAATCTAATCCTCCAGAACTAGGTAAAAATGTATGGTTTGCGAAGTCATATTGAGTAATTAGATTCAATACATTATAAATATCGTCTAAACTTTTCCAAGAACAGCTACTTGCATCAAATTTACCAAATAATATTTTTTTAACCTGTTCCCAGTTAAATTTAGCAATATAAGTCATATCATCTTTGTTAGATAGCCAACGTTCTAAATAATCAATAAAATCAGTATAATTAATTCTATTTTCAGGTTTATCGTTAGTGCAAATATTTACTAATTCATCAAGTATAGCATAAAATTTTATTTTATAATTAGATAGAGAATATCCTGAAGCATAATGTAACTGTCCATCAAAATTTGTGTAATTCTTTGTTAACATTGACCATAATGTTTTAGATAATGAATAAATATCAGATAAATAATAATTTATATAAGAACCATCATTTCTTTTGACTTCAGGAGCCATAGTAAATAAAGCCCCTATTCTATCTTTACCTTTAGTGTTATTACTTATTCCCTCTTTTTTAGCTAAACCAAAATCAGCTAAATAGGGCTTATCTTCTATAAAAATAATATTCTCAACTTTTATATCTCTGTGAACTATGGATTTTTTTTGTAACTCAATTAGTGTATTTGTAATTGACTTAATATGAGAAACGACATCCTCTGTATAATTTTTAGAAGTACTACTATTTAAATAATCTTTAGCATTGATGCCTTTAGGCATTATATAAAAATTGTCACCTTTATCTAAAATAGGAATAATACCATTCATACCTTTACACTCTTCAAGTATTTTAATCTCATGAAAAAACCTATCTGTTTTGTTACTAGAAGCACATGACTTCAGTAATTTCATTGCAAAAATACTACCACAATCACCAGTCACCTCAAAAACATCAGCATTACCTCCATTTCCTAAAAGATCACCTTTAGTATAAGACTGTATTGTTCCATTATATTTCATGATTTCCTTCGCCATTTCTAAACTCCAATAATACAAACATTAGCAATTATACATACAACTTAATAAAATAACAACAATGTTACCACCTATTATTGTTTAGTATGTAATTTGCGGCTTGGCTGAAGGCGTCAACCTGGTCATTAAACTTCGATGCAGGGAACTTTAACAACTCGTCCTTAAAATCTTTCCACCAATTATTCTTATCTTGAGGAAATAGAATAACTCCATTCTCTATTAATATGCTAGCTCCGTCTAATCTTGAGACTTTATCGCCCTCTGGTTTAATTGCTACAACAGGAAACTTACGCCCCCTTTTGTCTTTGCCTTGCTCTAATGTCTGGATTAGAGGGGTGCCGCTTGATTTATCCTCAATTAATAACTTTGTTCTGTTGTAACCGCCTCCCATATAGGCATATTTCTCATAAACTTCTACAACCTTATCTATTAGTTTGGGCATTTCGAGTTTAACTTTTAGAGATTCAAGCATATAGACCTTATTTAAGTTTGTTGTAACCATAACACTGCAAGCTGAATAAGCATTATTCTCGCCTGTTTTACTGGCTGTATCCCAACTAATAACAACTTCTTTAGCTTGTCCTCTCACTCTGTTTTCTTGATAGTATTGCAACCACTCTTCTTGAACTACACCTCCACCAATTGGACAAGGGTCTTGCTGGTATTGAGATGACCAAGCACGACTACCTAGCTCTTTTTGCAATTCTAAGGCTCTTTCCTTGGTTATATTTCCAGTGTGTAATAATTCACCTTTTTTT
The DNA here is from genome assembly GCA_002410125.1 of Alphaproteobacteria bacterium UBA5343. GTDB lineage: Bacteria > Pseudomonadota > Alphaproteobacteria > RF32 > UBA5343 > UBA5343. Next base: position 4,581 of record DHQH01000009.1, on the reverse strand, counting down.
CTTTCATAAACTAAATCACCATATTCCCAAGTTTCATCCTCTGTAGCTATTAGAGGCATATTAATATGTTCCCAACTATCTGAGGTTTCTAACAGATGACCTGTCAAATCATCTTCGTGCACTCTTTGCATAATTATAACTATAGCACCCTTATTTTGGTCATCTAAACGACTAAGCATTGTATTATGGAACCAATCATTTACCTTATTACGCTTCACATCACTTCCAGCATCAGATGGTTTTAGAGGGTCGTCTATTATCATGTAATTACAACCTCTACCAGTAGTTGCCCCTTCAACAGATGTAGAAAGTCTGCACCCTCTTGATATTGTACTAAAGTCGGTAGATGCTGACCTTGATTTAGAAATTGCACTTTTAGGGAATAATTGCTTATACCAGCTACTTTCCATTACAATCTTGCTTTTCCTTGCAAAAACATCTGATAAGTCTGCTCCATAAGAAGCACTAATAACACCTTCATTGGGGTAATGACCTAATATCCAAGTTGAAAAAGCAACATTTACGATAATTGACTTCAAACTCCTTGGCGGAACATTAATTATTAGATTTCTGATTGAACCTAATCTTACTTGTTCAAGTTTATAACATATATACCCTATGTGCCAATTTGGCTTGAACTTTTTTCCTCCTTCTACTTCGTAAAATACTTTTTGCAAATAACTATAAAAATCGTTTTTCAAAATTGCGTTTAAGACATTTCTTTCTGATACTTCATTAATCTTCTTCATTTTCATTATCCTTTTCTGGGGTTGTTTCATCTTCGGCTTCAGGTTCTTCATCATTAAGACCTGAGGCAATAAGAAGATTTTCTTTAAAGTTTTCTAGAATTAGTTTTTCTTGTTTGCTGATTTCTCCTGTATCTAAGGCTTTGGCTTCGTCTCTTGCTTCACAATCTTTTATCAAGTCCAGAACTAACTTTGTTGCGTTGCTCTTGCCTGACATAGCATCATTGGTTACCTTTTTAACAATACTTGCCTTTTTGGTGATTTTTATTTGTTTGCCACCTTCGGTGATTTGAACCTTTGAATCCATTTCTCTTCTAAGGATTGTATCAAGATTGAGAGCACCTTTAGGGCGACCCTTGGGATTTCCTGACTTTCCTTTTTTTGAATTGATTTTTTTTAGGTGGATTGCAATAACCAGTTTTTTCATCATCGCTCATTTTTATAATCTCCCTATGATTTTAGCTTTTTTGTTTGTTAGTTTTTCCCATCGCTTGATTGCGATATTGCAGTACTTTTCTTCTAGCTCTATGCCGTAACAAGTTCTGCCAGTTTGCTCACAGGCAAGCAAAGTCGAGCCAGAACCTAAGAAGCTATCTAAAACGATGTCCTTTCTTTTGGTTACATCTAAAATCGCGTCTTTTAGCATTGAAACTGGTTTTACTGTTGGGTGGAGTTTTAGGTTTTCTTTTTCTGCACCAAAGCAATTTACGCCTTGGTAATCCCAGACATTAGTTCGATATCTGCCGTTAACACCGAGTTCTATATTGTTGATATGTTTTGATTTGCCGGATTTATAGATGAAACACATTTCATGCTTGCTACGGTAGAGTGAACCCATACCGCCGTTAGTCTTGTTCCAGATACAGATATTTTTGATTTCATCATATATTTCACCTCCGGCGAGGCTCATTTCTTTGATATGCTTCCAATCCATGAAGTGATAATGAAGCGAGCCATCAACTGAATGATTTTTGAGATGAGTCATATATTCTTTTAAGAAGTTAGTGAACTCCTCCTCACTCATCTCTCCAGATGCTTGAGCGAACTCATCATGTTTTATTTTTCCTAACGAGCCTATTTTTTTGACTTTGAGATTATATGGTGGGTCTGTCAAAATCATTTGAGCTTTATTATCACCCATCAGAGCTTTATAGGTTTCTGCTTTGAGAGAATCGCCACAGATAAGACGATGATTTCCTAGCTGACATATGTCTCCTGATTTACAGATATAATCTTCTTCTGTGAGTTCAGGGATATTGTCTTCTTTTTTAGATGGCATTGTGTTCTGGTCGATAATTATATCGATTTCAGTAGTTTCAAAACCTGTTATACTTAGGTCGAAATCTAAATCGAACTTTAAAAGGTCGTTGAACTCGATATTAAGAAGGTCAGTGTCCCATTTTCCTATTTCGGTAAGCTTATTATCTGCAATACGATACGCCCTCTTCTGCTCGTTTGTTAGATGAGAAAGAGTTATCGATGGAATCGTTTCTAAATTGAGTTGTTTAGCGGCTATAACTCGTCCATGACCAGCGATAAGTTCGTTATACTCATCAAGCAATACAGGAGTTGTAAAACCGAATTCCTTGATAGAGTCCGCTATTTTAGAAACTTGCTTCTTATCATGAAGCTTGGGATTGTTTTTGTATGACTTAATGTCATTAATGTTTATCTGTTTTATTTGTAGTTCCGTCATTTTTATATTCCTTGTATTATTAAACACAAGGAATGATGACTGCTTTTTTTATAAACTTCAAAAAACGGAGATAACATTCATTAATAAAAAATTTTATCGAATATTATCTGAACTATTTTTTAGAATTGATGTAACTTTTTTTCTTGTGAAACTTATGTAATTTTCATCTAACCAAACACTCATTAGGGAATTACCAATATCTGCCAATAATTGGTTAGGCTCCTTTATGGTAACCTTATCACTGACTTTCTTAATATATGAATTAATAATTTTGATAACAGATGTTACAACATCATTTTCAGTATCTTTATTTTTTCTAGAATAATACTCCGGTTCTTTTGATTCTGATTCTTTGATTTTATTTTCTAGATTTTTGATAAACTGATTAATTGGAGTTAGTAAGTCACTACAATACTCTAAATTCTTCTCTAGTTCTTTCTTCTCTATGGAAAAATATTTTATATCACCTTCAAAAGACTCTGAGAACTTACTGTATGACTTTCTCATACCTTCAACTGCTGATGACTTTCTCTTATACTCCTTTTTAATTTTTAGAGTTTGACCAAATACATCATTACAAACACCTAAAATAGATATTACTAAATCATATATATATGCAATATTTAATGTATTATCTATAAATAATTGTGATAAGGATGTTGTTTGCTCTCTTATAAGGAATTTTAATACTACATTATACCACTTGAAGTTATTTATAAATGGTCTTATTTCTTCATTACTATTAAATTCATCAATATTTCCAAGGGTTTTAACCTTATATAATTCTTCTTTTGATTTATCTAAAATTTCTTTCTTATCATAACATAGTTGACATATTTTAGATTCAACCCACCAACTAACCTCTCTTATTAATCTAAAATCATAAATTGTATCTTTAAAATTTGATAATGTATCTTCTAATTCTTCTATAATTGGGTATTCTTCTAGTAATCTTTCTCTCTTCTTAAGACAGGCTAATAACCTTATGCTATCACGATAGTTTTTCTGTTGTTTTATTTTATCTGGTATATTAAACGATACAGTAACTTTTTCACTCATAACAAAACCCTACGATATTGATTTAACTAATAACCAATATTGTAGGGCATTGCTTGTAATAATCAAATTTTATATTTTAAAGCTGTTACTTAAGTTTGTTGTAGCAATATATGTCGTGCTTCATAATTTTAGTTATCGTAGCCTTCTCATCT
>DHQH01000009.1:0-739 GCA_002410125.1 Alphaproteobacteria bacterium UBA5343 | reverse complement strand
GCCTTCTCATCTATTATATTTGCAGCAACTACTGTTTGCTCATCATCAGAGACCTGTTCATAATATTTATAGAATATATCTGAAGCCTGACTTCTTTTGGTACGACTTATATTGAAAATTGTGTAATCATATTCATTCTCTGCTAATATATTATAAATATGAGCCCCTAATTCCTTAGTAACCTTATCAACTATAGTAGCAGATTTATATCTTTCAAAATCTTTCTTAAAACATAGCTTATTATTATGTATACGATTAAAACCCTTCAAAGCTTTTTTGTAAGCTGTAAAATCTTTTTCATATTGAGCATTTGCTTTCTTTTCAGCCTCACTATATAGAAATTCTGTATATTTATAATTTTGAATAAATGGGTATTCTCCTTTTTCAAATTTATATGTACATCCATTTGAAAACAGTAGAACAATCAATAATCCTGACATTATGAATAATTTTTTCATAAAGAAACTCCCTTAATTAAAACAAAAGTCGCCATGATGAAGTGGCGACTGGGAGTTAGTAACTATGCACAGATAGTGCGACTTATTCGCATAAAAGCTTATTAGGTCGCCTCCCAGCCATAAGACTAGAAAGCGAACCAATTTTCGTCTCGATTCAAGACGCTAGGTAAGAGGTTACGACACCCCAAAGTGATAATCATTCACTTCACTTAGGAGTTTATAAAATTAAGTAACTAAAGTCAAAAGGAATGTTGCGATTAGACATTTAAAACCGATATGCT
>DHQH01000021.1:9934-12635 GCA_002410125.1 Alphaproteobacteria bacterium UBA5343 | reverse complement strand
TTGGTTTATAGGGTTAACCGGTAAATCAACCATACCTCTTTCAATGGTCGAACCCTTAAGAGGAACCTTGTCTGATAATCTAGGACAAAGATGGGATTTTTTAAATATTCAAAATTGGTTAGATGGTAAAAGATTAAGTCCTATTCAGGCTCAAACAGTTAAAAAATCTCAAAGAACAATCTTATTTAAAAATAACGAATATGATACTACCAGAGAATTGGCAAGAGCAATGGTTGCTAATTGGAATGAGGCTTATGAAATTATAGAAAATGGAAAATTAGCCAAATGGGTTTCAAGCGGATTAAATGATGAGGTTTTATCTAAGAAAATTCATGATATAATCCCAACCATTAGCTCTAGAACGAGTGCCCCCTCAGCAAAAAAAGATATCTCAATTGCTAAGGCTTGTATGTATTTAGACCCAACAGCTCCTATTAGATATAAAAGCATTTCTTTTTATTATGACGGACTTCCTGCAATGATATATGGTTATATTAAGAATGATAAAGATGCTAAATTATTTGCCGAAGTTTTCCAAAGAGAAGTAATTGCAGATTGGTTTTTTGCCCAAGAAAAATTCTCAATGCCAAGCTCAGTCATTAAATATAAAACATTTATCAAAAATGGTAAAATAGGCTTTGGTTTAGAGCGAATTTTATATGATATGGGTATGAATATTCCATGCCTTAGTCCCTATATCGACAGTGAATTTGTAACTAAGCATAAAGATCTATTACAAGCCTTAGATAATGTAGCAAAAAAACAAGATATAAAAAAATGGCCAATTGATAGGCATATAACAGCCTTTTTACTCACTAGAGTAGGAGATAAATTACAAGATTATGTAGATGATATTAATAGCTCCAAACCTTATATAGTATCAGCAGGAATGCTACATTTAATAGCTTATATGCAATGGCAATATGGACCAGAAAAATTATATAATTTAAGCAGTTGGATAGGTGGTTTAGTTAACCCTATTATTAAGAGTTACCACAATAAGAAATTTGCAAAATATTTAGAAAAAGAAATCCCAAATATTGTAAGAAGTGGCAATATTGTAAGTCTTTACAATCATGTTGATAATAAAGAAGCAAGAGTTGAAGATGAGAGAGGGTTTATTGATGCGAAAGAGCAATATACCAAATTAACAATTGAGTATAATAAGCTCAATGGAGATGATAGAATAATTGTCAAAGAAGCAACCAATATGGGATATCAAATAGCTTCTCTAATTGGCATAATATGTGCGGTAATTACTATGCTTGTAAGAATATTTAACTATTTTGTTTAAGTTTTAAGAAAGTTTTAATATGCCAAAAAATACTAGAAATAAAAAAACACCAATTAGAGCTAAGGCACCTCATAATCCTTTATCTAAATTTATGCTTATATTTGTGTTTTTATTATCCTTTGTAATATTAATGCCAACCTATTTAGTACTATTAGTTGGAATGCTTCCAACCACAGCACTTTTATTTACTAAGGGTAAGTATAAATATCATAAAATATATTGTGTTGGTGGTCTTAATTTAACAGGTGTTGTCCCTTATATATTCGAACTATATTCATCATCTAACAATATAACCCAAGCCCTGTCAATAATCTCAACTCCATCATCGCTCATTATAATGTTTGGAATGTCAGTCATTGGCTATATTATATACTGGTTCTTACCAAAAACATTTATAATGTTTTATAAATTATCTGCCAGCTCTAGAATATCAAGCATTCAACGAAAACAAACAAAGATAATAGATGTTTGGGGTAATGAAGTAACCAGAATGTGATACAAATAAACCCCGCTGACTTTTGGCGGAGTTTATTTTTTTGTGGCTCATTCTTTTCAAAAATATTTTTATAGTACCAAATTCTGTACATTAATATTTTTATCAATTTCTTTTTTCAGTTTCTTAATAGCATTAAGCTCAATCTGTCTCACTCTTTCTCTTGAAATATCATAATGCTTGCTTAATACATCTAATGTTGTCGATTTATTTTTCAACCTTCTTTCATAAATAATATGTTTTTCTCTATCATTTAGATGAATAAAAGCTCCCATCAATAACTTCTTTTTAGACGATAAATCTTCATTATGACCAAGACTTTCTTCTTGATTGGCTCTAGTTTCTTCTACCCAGTCTTGCCACTCACCATTATTGTTATCCCCCATAGATATTGGAGCATTTAGAGAGTTATCTTGCCCTTTAAGTCTTCTATTCATATTGATAACTTCATATTCAGGAACTTCCAACTTATCAGCAATTTTCTTAGCATCATCAGGTGATAGCTCATTATCTTCATATAAGTTAAGTTTGCTCTTAATAGATTTTAAGTTAAAGAACAATTTCTTTTGAGCTGCAGTAGTTCCAATTTTTACAAGCGACCAAGAATGTAAAATATATTTTTGTATTGCAGCTCTAATCCACCAAATAGCATAAGTTGATAATCTAAATCCTTTCTCTGGCTCAAATTTATTAACAGCCTGAATCAGTCCAACATTACCCTCTGATATTATTTCACTCATAGGTAAACCATACCCTTTAAATCCGTCTGCGATTTTTGCAACCAACCTTAAATGACTAGTAACAAGTCTGTATGCTGCATCCTTGTTTTTAGTCTCTGAGTATCTTTTCGCTAACACATATTCTTCTTCTGGTTCTAGAATAGGAAATGTTCTAATCTTTTGTAAATATCTAGT
>DHQH01000021.1:7486-9783 GCA_002410125.1 Alphaproteobacteria bacterium UBA5343 | reverse complement strand
CTAGTAAGGTTTTTCTCAGGTGAAAAATCAAGTGTTAAACTTCTTATACTCATCGCCGACCTCCTTTTTTAGAATTGGTGATGAGTTAAGATTACAGATATTCATAGAAATAATAAATCTGTATATTAGTTCTATAAAATGTCACAAATATGTAATATTAGGTTATATTTTATTTTGCTTATATTTTATTTAAACGATTTATTAACTCTTTGAAATCATTTGGAAAGTCTGTTTCAAAATGCATTTTTTCTTTGCTTGTTGGATGTATAAAACCAAGTGTTTTGGCAACCAATGCCTGCCTATTAAATAGTTTTATATACTTTAGTATATATTCATCTATACCATTAGTGTATTTTCTTTTTAGGCTACTATACATTGGATCGCCTATTAATGGATTCCCAATATGCGACATATGCACTCTAATCTGATGGGTTCTGCCAGTTTCAAGCCTGCATTCTACAAGGCTTGCATGCGATTTGCCATATATCTCTAAGGTCTTGTAATTTGTAACTGCTCTCTTGCCTCCAGCTTGCACGGCTGCCATTTTTTTTCTATCAAATTTACTTCTTGCAATATTAGTTTCGATTCTACTTTCCATCGGGTTAACTCGTCCCCAGCATATCGCATTATAAACTCTCTCTACTGAATGTTCTTCAAATTGTTTTGCTAAAAAGTTATGAGATTTATCATTCTTCGCAACCACTAATAAGCCGCTAGTATCTTTATCAATCCTATGAACAATACCTGGCCTTTTAACCCCATTTATTCCAGATAGATTATCTCTACAATGATAAAGTAATGCATTAACTAAAGTATCCGTATAAAATCCAGGAGCAGGATGAACAGTCATCCCAGCAGGCTTATTAACTACTATCAAGTCATCATCTTCATATATAATATCAAGTTTAATATCTTGTTGAATAGGTCTATCTTCTATCGGTTCAGGAATTACAATCTTATATTGCTCTCCCGTCTTAGTTTTAGACGATAAACTTTTAATCTTGCTATCATCTATAAGAGTTATATTGCCATCTTCAAATAGTTTTTTTATTCTAGATCTGGTTATATCAGGAAAATTAAGGGATAAGAATTTATCAATTCTAATATTATTAGAATTCTCATCAACTATGTCACTTGTTAATATATCTATGTTATTATTCATCTTGATTTATATTTTTTTAAATATTGATTTGTACAATTCACTATAAGCTATTATAATTTTTTCTAACAAGCAATAAAAAACAAGGTAAAACTAATGGATAAAAGAGTAAAAATAGCCAAAGCAGTAGTTTTTATATTAACCAGTCTTATAATCATAGGTACAGTGCTTTTATTTTATATAATTGCTAATGATAGATCTGTGAAAGAAAGGAAATTTGCAGATAATATCAATCTAAAACAAGAAATAGGTTCAGAAATTAAAGACTTTAAGGTTAATCAAAATAATTTATATATCCATATTAAAAATGGCTTAGATAATGAAAAAATTTTGATAATTGATGCTAAAAAAGGCAATATAGCAACAGAAATAGTCTTACACTAATAGGAGGTTAGGTATAAGATGAGTGAAGAGCAACCTAAAAAACTAAAAAAAATCAAAAAGAAAAAAATTAAAAGAAAAATCAGTCATGCTGCCAAGGCTCCAGCCGGTGACTTATCTGCTGAATTATCTAAAATGACTGCTGCAGAAACTGAATCTTCAGCTACTCATGATGATATAATATCAGCTTCTCTTAATGATGATTTTGACTTTGATGATGAATTATTGGAGGATTTAGATAATAGGCAAACACCGCCATCTCTAATGCCAGAGTCGACTACATCTCCTCAAGGGCAAACAGAAACTCCTATCATGCAAGAAGAAGCCCCCATTGTAAAAAAAGAAGCTCCAAAGCCAGATATAGATCCTCATTATGAGAGAGAAATATTAATGCAATTAAAAACCTCCGAAAAAGCATTGTATTTAGCTCATAAGAATTTCAAATTATCATTAAACACTATGCTTGAAGAATATGCTAAATCTCCTGTTAAATTCAAGTTAAAGCCCGATGATTTGCTTCCGAGATATCGCCCAAAAATAGGTGGAGTTATCAATGCTGATATTATCGTTGGTTGGGATGTCTTAATTAAACTATGTCCCAATGATATTATTTCTATCAATCCCAAATCAGATGATAATGAAATCTTAGATGTTGCAGAAACCATCACCCACAATGAATCTTTGCAGTTAGCTCTAGTATCTTATGTTGAAATTATGATTGAAATGGAAGAATGTGAGATTAATTTTGAAGAAATGC
>DHQH01000021.1:0-7294 GCA_002410125.1 Alphaproteobacteria bacterium UBA5343 | reverse complement strand
CGATTAATTTTGAAGAAATGCGATTAATAAGAGAGCGAAAAAAGCTAGAAAATGAAATTTTAGAAATAAAACGCCAAAAATTAGCAAGAATGAGGCTTTATATTGATAAAATTAAGAAGAAAAATTTTCCAGTCGATGCAGAAAAACTAGTTAAAAACTATTTTAATGCCTCTGAAAAAGATCCAGAAAACGCGTTTAAAGTATTAATAACCACTCCTGCGGTATATGCGCCAATTGATTTTTCAAAAATCAAGTCAAAACTTTTTGGTCTAATAAAAGTAAAACCAAAGGATGGGATAAAAATCAATAAAAAGATAGGTAAATTCTTAAAAAGACTAAAAGCCTAATATGACTATTTTATTAAATTTTGTAAAAAATGTAGACAAAAAACATATTTATATGTTATTATAAGAAAAATAAGTATTTTTGGAGATATATAAATGTCAGACGAAAACAAAAATAATACAAGTGCTCAAACCCCTAAAGCTCCATCTTCTCCAAGAAGAATGCAAGAGTTAAGAGGTTTATCTAATCCATCAACAGCCAAAGTCGCTGATTATAAGGATATGAAAATAGATGAAAAAAGACTTGAGCAAGAAGAAGCTCTTAAAACTGCAAGCCCAAATCCTATATATAAAGCTCCTGGAACCGTAAATGTTGCACAACAAGAAGAAACTCAAGAAGTAGATAATGCAGGTACTGCCAATATAGCAGAGCAACAAGAAGCTGATGAAAAGCAAGCCAAAGCCAATACTGCTAAAACCATGGGGATTAAAAAAACAGGTAACCTTCCTCACAGAGACGATGATGAAGAAAAAATTACCGACGGGGACCCTATTAAACATATCTGGGATCAATGGATTTTAAGGGGTTTTACAAAACTTGCCAATTTTGCAGAAGGTTTAGGTATTGATTTTGTTGCTGGTGGAGCCCATAAGGTTGCTGATTTTGCAAAGTCTCGTTCTCACAAACGACAAATGGATATACTTAATAAATTAGACGAAATTAAATCTACTGAAACCTACGATGTAAAAAAAACATGTGATGATTTCCATAAAGAATATATGGATAAAGATCATGTTTCTGATATATCTCAGGAAGGAGAGACTATAGATGATAGAGGTGATGCTAACAGTGAAAATGCTGGCAATCTAGATGTGAATACTACTAAGAAGGAAGAAAATAAGCAATCACCATTTACAAAAGAGCAAGAAAAAGCTCTATCTGAACTTGCATCTTTATCAACAAGCAATGATATTATAGCAGCTAAAATGAAAAATAAAGCTGCTAATCAAGATTTTTCAAAAGAAAAACTATCTAAAATGGTTGATAAAAGAAGAAAAGATATTGTTGCAGAATGTTCAGAAATGTCACCAAAAGAGCTAAGAAAATTCTTAAAAGAGAACAGAAAGAAAATAATTAAAGATAGAGAAAGAATTAATACAAGACTTATGGCTGGAAAATATAGTGAAATGGGTAAAGATCCTAAATTAGGAGATAATTTTGGTGTAGATTTCGAATATGTAAATAAAGATAATAATGAAGTTGTAAATCAAGCTCCAGAAAAACAGTCTACCAATAATCAAGAGACAATAAACGAGCAAGAAGTTACTAATAATAGAACAACCAAGAAAAGAAGTATTAAAGAAGAACAAGCTCATCAATTACAAAGTGATAAATTACTAAAACATACAGAAGCATTAGTTGCAAATAGTATAGGTCGTCATGAGAATCTTGTTCAGAAAAGAGAGCTTTTACAGCAAAAAAGAGATAGGGTGATGACACAATTTAAAAAATCAGGACAAACTAGACAGCATCCATCATCTCAAAAAGGTAATGATGTTCAAATACCACTTCGTCGTACTGGTAATGATGGTCACTAACCTGTGTAAATGTGATTTTCTATTTGTTTATAGAAAATCACATTGCTATGCTATTAAATAGGTATAATTAAGATAAAGGTATGAAAAGGTGAAAAAAATATTCTTAAGCATAAGGGCTCTAATTATTGGCTTTATTTTAGGATATGGATACTTCCCTGTTTTGCAATATGTTTTTGTTAAATTCTGGAAATTTGACATTTTAACCAAGAATGCATGGATTAGGCTAAATAGTCTTTGGAATCAAGGTTTGTCAATTAACTCTCCAGAAGAGTATTATTTCTTTACTTTATTAATGTTTACCCCCGTTATTTTCATTCTTTTATGGTACGGACTATGCAAGATTAAATATCTTTATATTTTAATGTATCCATTTAATAAAATAGAACAAGAAAGAATGAATAATATATGGTCCAAAAGAGCTGTGCTTAAAAATCTTGGCAGTAAGGGTAAATCTTTTGAACAAAGAGAAAGAGATAAGTTAAAGGCTAATGGTAAAAAAACTTCTTCTGAGGTTTCAAAAATCAAAGAAGAACTAGCTAAAAAGTTAGAGAAAATCTCTAACTAGAAAGTTTACAAGATATAAATCATTTTATGGTTTAATCTTAATAGAATTAATATTTGGAGACAATTTTGAAATATGTATTAAAATTAATTAAAGTGCTATTCATCGGTCTTATATGGAGTATCCTATATGCTGAAGGAATTCGTAGCATCATGCTTCAAAATTGGCGGTTTGATATTATCAAAGAAGAGCATTGGCAATTTGCTTGGAGATTGTGGCTAGATGGTTGGGTTATTGACGAGCCAAGAGAATGGGCTTTTGTTATTATCTTATTTACCATAATTCCTCTATGGCTAACAGGTTGGACAGCTATTGCTTTAGTTCCATGGGGTAAGTTATTTAAAAAAGTTATAGATGCTATAATTAAAACATTTAAAAGAATTTTTAAAAGACCACCAAAAATTAAATATACCAAAACTAAGGTTAAGAAGAAAAAATCCTATAAACAAACTAGACCTCCATCAGTCAGAGGTAATATTGTACAACATACAGATGAAAAAGATAAAAAAGAATCGGTCCAAAAAGCAACTAAGGAGACAAGAACAAAACTCCCAGTAATACAGTCCGATGAAACCCCATCTGCTACAAAGGCTCTAAAAGATTTAGAACTACCAACTAAACCTCTAAAAGATGATTTTGACTTTGATTTTGATGATGGTGATGATGACGATGATTTTGACTTTGATTTTGGCGATGATGATATAGAAGATATGGATACTTTTGTTTCAAAACCAAAAAAATCCACTAAATCACCAAAAACACAATCTCAAAAAACAAATAACCAAAGAAATGATAGAAAAACACCAAGTAAAGCTGCTAGCTCCCAATCAAGTGATACAGTCTCAAATTTATTTAATAGTAAAGGCTATAAAATTATCAATAATGCCCAAATTAATGGTGAAAAATTTGATTACATTGCTGTTTCAAATGATGAGATTTATGTGTGTAAATTAGATTCTGAAAAAGGTGATTGGTTAGCAGATGAAGAAAAATTCAATAATGAAGCACCTTTATGGTTTTCAGAAAGCTCTCATAGGGTTTCGCCTGTTAAAAAAGTCCTTGATGCAAAATCAAGCATTGAAAAATCATTTAAATCAAATAAACTAAGATTAAATATCATTCCAATGGTAACAGTTATCAGAGGCAACATTATCAATGCTGAAGATATGCTAGATATTTGGGATGATTTAGAAGTTCTGGTTTGTAGAGCTGATAAAGGTGAACCAGACGATTTAAAAACAATATCAGAAGTTGTTAAAAAAGGCAGTGATATAGATAACGGAAAATTTAGTAGGGTTAAAAAAGTAATTTCTAACTTATAATATGAAAGATTAAAAATATGGCTTTTGAAAGAGGCGGTGAATGGGCAGAATACGATAAGGCTATGCAATGGATGATTTGGACATTCGCCATTGCAATTATTACTACTATCATTCTTTGTTTTATTTCTATGCCTCTTGCTTATATAATAGGTAAGGGTATTTCAAAAAAATCAGTAGCTTATGCTATGAAGTTCTTAAAAGTAGTTATAGTAAAGCCAGCTTATCTAATTGATAGATATATCGCTTGGGGTAAACAAGTTTGGAACTATCAGGGAGAATTTTCTCTTGTTCTAATTTTACCATCATTACCTTTTATTGTGTTGCCTGTCATTTTAGTTACAGGTTCACTTACCAATCCATATAAATTTCAATCTAATATCCATGGTTCAGCAAGGATTGCAACCTTTAGAGATATTAAAGCAATGAAGTTGTTTGATGGTTTTATAATTGTTGTTGGTAAATGGAAAGGTAAACTACTAATGCTGCCAGAGACTTTGTCTTGCCTAGTTTGTGCTCCTCCAGGTACAGGTAAAACAGTTGGTGTTGTTGTTCCAACAATTTTTAATTCCAAAGGTATCAGTCTGATTGTAAATGATCCTAAACCAGAACTTTGCTTCCAAACATCAGGAGCCAGACAAAAAGAAGGTCCAGTATTTATTATCAATTGGGGTGAAGAAGATGAGCCAGAAAAAGGTATCTATTACCCAAGTTGGAACCCACTTTCTCCAACTTCTATCCCACCAATGGGACCAGAGCGAGACATGTATGTGGATTCTATGGTTAATATCTTAGTTGAAGACCCAAAATCAGGCGACGCTCACTGGTCAAAAACAGGTAGAAACGCTCTAACAGGATTCATTCATTTTATTGTTTGTAAAACAGAACGAGCAAGAGCTAATGACTATTTTATATCAAAACTCTACGAGGGACCATTAGATGAAGAAGATAAGCAAGTATTAGAAGGATATTATCTTGATATGAATGATAGTGAAGCAGCAGCAGCTACTCAGTTACTAAGAAATGATGCTCTTACTATTGATAATTATGTACCTATTGGTACTTGGTCAATGCTTCCTGATAGATGGGTTGGGGCAGAGGCTTGTATTGCTCTTATTTTAGAGTGGTTAACCGAAGCTCAAATGAAGCAATCAGCAGACATTAAGAAAAGAACTGAAGAGGGCGATCAAATGGCAGCTCTTGCCGACCCTATGAGAGATTTATTAGACGATGCCGTTCAAGAATGTAGAAAATATGGCTATGCCCAAAGAGCTGTTGTAGAATTAAACCAACTAGGATCAACTCCAGATAAAGAAAGAGGATCTATTCTTTCCACTGCTCTAACAGGTATCGGTATCTTTAAAAACTCTGCTGTTATCTCAAGAACCAAAATCAGTGACTTAAGATTTAAAGATTTAAGGGGGATGAAAGATCCAATCACTGGCGAATGGAAGCCAATCTCAGTTTACTTATCAGTAAACCAAGTAGATGCTAGAGCATTAAACATTATTAGTGGTACATTCATTGAGTTAATGTCAGGTTATCTAATCTCTAACCCTCCAGGTTTCCAAAATCCAGCCGATGGTAAAGTTGGACCATTCCCAACCTTATTCGTACTCGACGAGTTTCCACAAATGCCAAAACTAAAAGCTGTTATTGACGGTCCAGCTGTTGGTCGTGGTCAAAAAGTGTCATATCTCTTAATTGGACAAGATTTAGGGCAGATTTCTGGTAAATATGGTAAAGATGATCTTGAAACTGTGATTTCTACAACAGCTTGTAAAGTTATCCTATCGCAAAACAACGAGCAAACTGCAGAACGTTTCTCAAAAATGATAGGTCAAAGAACTGTTAAAACCTCATCTTACTCAAGAACAGAGGGTTTTGGTAAGGGAACTAATCCATTTTCTAAAAATGTTAACTATTCTCTACAAGGAACAGCAGTTATTGGTACATCTAAATTACTAAGTTTACCAGAGTTAGAGCAAGTTGTTTTAATGCAAGGTTATATTGATAGACCTATTATGGCAGATTCTCCAAGATGGTATCTTGATAGAGAAATGAGCAAAATGAGAAAAGTTCCACCAGCCCCAGCCGTTCCAGATTGGATTGTAGCCCAAAGAGAAGAGGTAAACCAAGATATGTTATCAAAATTAGGGGTTGAAATTGATGAAGCTCAGAAAGAAGAAATTGAAGATGAAGATTGGGAAGGTTGGGATGACTAGATGGTTAAATATCTAAAAAAATTAAAAAAGATACACAAATCTAGAAAAAAAAGGGGATTTAGCTATGCAAAAATCAGAACACCTATCTATGAAAAACAAAAAGAGATAAATCCGAGAAAATTATTGTTTATAGTAGTAATAATTGCCCTAACCTTCACATTAGTATATAAATCATCAAAACAAGCACAAAGATATATTGATGGTAATTTAAGCAATTTATTTAATGTTATTGATACTAATCAATCTATAACTGGATTAGTGGTTAATCATAAACCAAAACCTTATGTCAGTCTAAAAGATCACAATAATGGTAAAGAGGGGTATATGGTAAAGAAGTTTAAAGAAGAATTATCTAAAGATTATGCTATGGAACAGCTAGCTAATAACAAGCCAAAAACCACATTAGAAAAATTAAATCAAGAAATACCAAATAAGCATATCTTAGTAGAAGAACAGCATAAAGATCCAGTTCTAGAAAGGAAAAAAACAAACAAGATTGCTAATTTTTTCAAAACCATAGGCGACAAATTAAACTCAAAGCATGAATTTATAGGTAATTTCAGATAAATATGATATTTAATCACCATATATAACAAGGGGGTACTTATATGTGGGAATGGTGGCGAGACAGAGAAAAAATAGTTGATGACCAAAATCCTTCTTTAACAGATATGAAGAAGGATAAAAAATTGTTTACTCCCCAAAAATACAGCTTTATTCATGAAGTCAAAATCCCAATGCCAACAAGCATATTAAAAGCCCATCCCAAGCAACAAATTATAGAAAAAACAACTCCAACCCCAACAAGAACAGCTCATCGCTGCAATTATACAGAGCAAGAAATGTATAATTTAATACAAGAAAAAATTGATGAATATGATTTAACTTATACTCAAATTAAGGAATGTGCTTATATAAAAGAAAATATAGAGCATGAAAATAGTTTTAAGCGAATAAGAAGAGACTTCTTAAAATTCATAAGCTATCACAATATTGATGAATGTATTGAGGCTGGCATTACAGAAGAGGGAATAGTATTATTAAAAAAGGCAATTGCTCCAGAAAATTTTAGTGTGCATCTCAAAATCCCATATGATTTTGGCGGTACTAATGAATTTGAAAATATGATATTAGTGCCAACCAATCCTATTCACAACCAACTTCATAATATTTTCGATTTCCAAATTTATGAAAGTTTTGTCCTAACTTATAATAAATTATATATTCCATACCCAAAAGGGGAGGTCTATATATCAGGGGCTACAGCAGATATTATACAAGGTGGTAAAGAAGAAAAACAAGACA
>DHQH01000037.1:11582-12265 GCA_002410125.1 Alphaproteobacteria bacterium UBA5343 | reverse complement strand
GATATATATTTCTTCACCATTTATAGATATTATCAAAGGTATCTATAACTTTTTTCTTATAAAGGCTTGCTTTTTTTACATTTGTTGAGTGATAGCTTGATGCTGCTTTTAACCAATCATTATGCCTATCATATAATCTAGTTAAGAAATTTGCTGCATATTCAACATTTTTCTTAGGGTTAAAGGCTTCATCTAAATTAGCAAAGGCATCTGGATGGTATTTTAAGTTAATTTGCATACAACCAACATCAATACTTTTTACACCTTGCTTTTGAAGTTTTCTTACTTCTGCTATTGCTTCACTTTTACTATTAAAATATCTACCCTTACCTTGTGCATTTACGGTCCAAGGCCAAGCTACTTTAGTTTTATAAGTATCATTCCAATAACCTGTTTCTACATTTGAAATAGTGGTTAGGAGATATTTTTTAATGTCATATTCTTTCTCAAACTTCTCGGTTTCGTTTATGCAAAGTAGTGCATCGTTATAATCTGGAACACTTGCATAAACATTGTTTACTAACATAAACAAAAATACAAAAGTCATATATAAAATAGATACTAAACGCATCCCTCTATTCCCCTGATAATTGGTTTTGATTTTATATAATGCATTTTCTATGCCAAAACCTGTTATTTATTATTGTTTTTTTATTAATTATCAAAGTTAGTTAACATATTTG
>DHQH01000037.1:10212-11392 GCA_002410125.1 Alphaproteobacteria bacterium UBA5343 | reverse complement strand
GTTAACATATTTGCTGAATTTCTAGATTTCTTCTTCCATTCACCAAATTAACGATTTTTTAACAAAAACCGAGTGCAGGTTATACAGATATAAAGTGCAAATGTCAAATCAACAGAACAACATACTGATTTAACTAAATAAAGTTCAAGTATTTTTATTCTCTTTATTAGATATTTTGTAATTTTTTAGAAGTATTAAGGATTGCCTTAGTTAAATCGTCAGATAATTTATCAAAATTTGGCTTTTTAGTAAAAGATTCTTCATCCATATAAAGATCTCTATTAATCTCAATTTGGAAAGTATATTGTTTTTCTCTTGGAAGACAATATTCATAAGTGATAAAACCGCCAGAATATGGACGATTAACTTCTATTGCATACCCATCTTCATTTAGCGAATTTGCAAAGTTTTCTGCTATTTCCACAGGGCAAGATTTACCAAATAAGGTACCAAGAGAAATATCAACATTATCAGAAATCACCTCACAAATCTTAGAAGGCATTGAATGACAGTCAATTACTAAGCAGAATCCATATTTTTCTTTCACCTTAGATATCATTTCAGATAATTGATGATGATAAACATCATAGATTTCTGAAATTCTTTGCATAGATTGATTATAACATAGCTTACCATCATAAATATCATAGCCAACGGATACAATCCTTGGGATTACACCGAGCCCTACTCTACATTTTCTACTACCTGTTGCATCAAGATTGGCTGGATAGTTATGATACATAGTATCATCAATTTCTGCTTTATCACGGTTTACATCAATAAAGGATCTTGAAATATTGAGTTTGATAATTGCGAATCCTTCGTCAGCTAGTGGATTTAGCAGTTCATCAACATATGAATCTTCAGATTTTCGTAGTTCTTGTTGAGAGAGTTTAGAGTTTTTGATAAATTCTTCTGGCATTGTTATGCCACTATGAGGACAAGAAATAATTACAGGGTGCTTGATATCATCAATATTTGACATTTCTAAAATACTCAAATTATCATAATTTATATCTATATCAATTTTATTACCGCTCATTATCCACCCTTAACTCTGAATAGTATTTTTATATATCTATAATAAAAAATATAAAAAAGCAATTTTTATCTTGTAATTTATTGTGCTATTTATTAAAAAGTCATTATTAAAGGGTGTATAGCTCAGCGGGAGAGCACT
>DHQH01000037.1:7717-9949 GCA_002410125.1 Alphaproteobacteria bacterium UBA5343 | reverse complement strand
ACATCGTAGGGGTCACTGGTTCAATCCCAGTTACACCCACCAGCCTGCTTAGCAGGCGTTTAATTTAGTGCGGTTTAAATATTACATTGGGGCAAAGACCATGCTTAGCATGGGTTGAGTCTCACATAGGGGCAAAGGATGCCTTCCAAATAATATCTTTAACATCTTTTTAATAGAATCTTAAACTAACATAATTACTATATTGGCTATAAATATAAATTTAGGAATATTTTATTATGGCTGAGAATGTTTTAGAAATTGTATCAGAAAAGTTTATACAGTTATCAGAGCTTGATTATTCTGAAACTCAAAAGATTGAGCAAATTTTAAATGAAGCTAAAAATCTTATGTCTCAATTTCCTGAAATTATACCTATTAGATTACTACATCTACAAACCCTATTAATGCTAGGCAAGGCTAATGAAGCTATGGTTGCTGCAAATAATATATGGTCAAAAGGGGGAAATATTGACGATAATTCGAGAAGTATCTTTATCGGACAATTGGCTGATCTAGGACTTTTTGAATGGGCAAAAATATTAATAGACTCTATTAGAAAATCTGAAGAATTTGATTTCAATCTATTTTTCCATCCAATACTTGCAACCGCAATTGGACTGGGTGATTTTGAGTTATTAGAATTTTTAGCAGCTAACCCTCAAAATATTAAATATGCGGATTTACTTGATGAATTTGTGCAAATGCAAAAGATTAAGCAATTAGATACCTTATTTACCAAACAACAAAAAATATTAAATGATGTATTAAAAGGTAGACAAACAGCTTATGAGATCATATTAGATAACGATAGAGGTTTTGCAGAGTTTGAAGTTGGAGTGTTTGTTGGAGGAGAGAGTCTTGAGAGGCAATCTCTACAAGATAAAATCAATAAGGATGTAGATATTTTTTATCACAGCAACTCAAAAGTGCCCCTGAATAACTTTATTACCTCTATATTTGATATAAAATCTCATTGGGCTGGATAATTTATTTAATCGTATTTTCAATTTTTATGAGTGTTTCTTTTGTATTTTTAATTAGTAGCTTCTTAGTTAAATCAAAAATTACTTGATTTGTATCTTTGCTAACTTCAAAAGCAATAAATTTATTCTCACTATCAGCCCCCTTGAAACCTGATTCTTTATAACTTGATTTGATAGATACAATCATATTGAGGCGATTCATATCCTTATTTACTTTTTCAACTTTCACTTTCACGATTTCTGGATATAAAATATAATCAGATTTTATAATACTATTGGTTACCTCAAGTCTTGTAGATTTTGCGATTTCAGCTCTTACAATATCGCTTAAATTATCAGATTTAGTACCATCAAAAAACTTAGTTTCTGCAACATATATATTAGGAAGCTCTGTATCAATATATTGTTTTTTCGCTGACAGCTCCTCTTCTGCTTGAAGTTTGTAAGGAGATAACCTTCTTTTAAGCACAGAATGTTTAATAACTCCTGAGACTTCAATGCAAATATTATCCTGCTTTTCAATTGTTGTTATAGTTGAAAAATCATGAATATCATTTTGGGATATTAATTTAATCAGTTTTATATATTCAAAATCATTGATATTTTCTTTAACTGATTTTACCTGCTCTAAATTTTCTATGGATAGCTCTTGAGCTAGAATAATAGCATTTAATCTGGCTTGATTAATATTAGTTTTTTTGGTTATTTTATGACAGGCTTCGGCCTTTATATTTATCTGATGGTTATGTGCCAAAGCGAGACCGTTTAACATAAATATAAATAGTCCAATAAAAAGAATAGTTTTAGATATTCTTACCACCATGAATTATCTTCAAAAATCTGTCTGTAACCGTCTGATGTAGCTTCTATCAAATTACCATCATTATCATAAAGACCTAAATATAATTGATAAATTACATCTGTTACATTTGCAGTATCAGTATATAATTGATATAGTCTAGTTTGATAATCTTGAGGTTCATTATTAACATAGATTTTTGCAATTTTGGGTTCTAATATATAATCTGGTTTATCTTTAGCACCTACCACCTTAAAGGCTGTAGTTTCCCTAATGATTTTTTCAATATTCATAATTGAATAATAAAAACCGTTTGGAATATCATAGTCTAAAGTCTTAATATCCATTACATGTACAGTTTTACCTTCCTCAGATATTTTTCTAGCGGTTTTATCTAATAATTGATTAGTTACCTTTTCTGCCAAAGATGAGAATACATCAGGAGTTGCA
>DHQH01000037.1:6036-7566 GCA_002410125.1 Alphaproteobacteria bacterium UBA5343 | reverse complement strand
GTTGCATCATTTATTGTCATATATGGATAATCTGCCATAATTGGTGGCTGATATTCACTAGTTTTCTGACATGCAGATAAAATACAGATAAAAGCTAAAATAAAAGATAATCTACGCATTTTTACACCTAAAAATTTATGTTAATTTGTTATAAAATAGCAAATAATAATTATATTTTCATCAATTTATTTGAAGTTATTATAAAAAATCAACTTTAAAAGCTAGGCAAATTAATTTTTTCTTTATATAGTTGTGATATATGGAGATTATGTAGAAAACATATTTATGGTGATAAAATGAAAAAAATATTTATTGTTTTAACTCTAATATTATCTGTCTCAGCTTGTAGTTTTAATGATAAGCCTTATGAAAAAGATTATGCAACGCCAGAGCAAATGAATAATTGGGCTGGTAATGCTAGTTTGAGAGAATTATGTAGAGGTCTTAGCAGTTGGAGAAACCCAGATGTTAAGCAGAGAGCTATTACAGAATTTGCAAGAAGAAATATTAGTATTCAATATTGCTATAGATATGATGGATTTAATATCTCACCTTGGTAGAGCTGTATCTTTATCGGAGTAGTTACATTGAAAAAGACTTTTGTTATCTTTCTTATTTCCCTTATATTTTCTGCTTGCACAAGCAACACATATCGCCCAACAATTTATCAAAGCGATGTTGATAAAGAAAGAAAACAACATGTAAAAGCTACGATTGATTATAATAAAAAGAATCTTAGCAGATTGTTTAATGTATCTTATAAGGTCTTAACCAATATTCCTCAAGAAATGTGTAAGAATGAATTAACTCCAATTATTGGTTTTAAGGTTTGGAATAATGCTGAACCAACAGGATTTTTCGATGATACAAAAGAGAATAGAGAATTATATGAAGTACTGAAAGATAATTATAAATTATCTAATAAATTAAAGATTTCTAGAATTGTTAAGAACTCACCAGCCTATAGATCTGGACTTAGGGTTGGAGATATATTGTTAGTCATTAATGGGAAAACTATTGAGCAAGGTAAAAATGCTCGAGATGATTTTCAAAACATGATGGATGATATATTAAAAGATAACTTTCAAGGTTCTCTAAATATTACAATTGAGAGAAAAGGTAAAACTAGGAATATTCAATTCAAACCTAAACTTGCTTGTGATTACCCTGTGATTTACAATAAAGATGGAACTGTTAATGCTTTTGCCAACCAAGATGATAAAATTTATATTAACGAAGGTCTGATGAGATTTCTATCTGATGATGATGAGCTAGCATTTATTATTTCTCATGAGTTAGCTCATGCAAATATGAGACATATTGCTAAATCTGCAGTGAATAATCTTTTGATTAAGCTTACTTATGATGCAAGTGATGGAAAAATGGGGAATATTGACTATAATAATAACACCCCGCTTGACGATGTATTGGTAAGTAATGTTTATAATGTATTTTCTCGTGACTTTGAAGAAGAAGCTGACTATGTAGGGCTTTATTATCAAGCAAGAGCTGGATATAACTATAATAATG
>DHQH01000037.1:0-5841 GCA_002410125.1 Alphaproteobacteria bacterium UBA5343 | reverse complement strand
ACTATAATAATGCTTATAAAGTGTGGAGAAAAATGTCCACTCAAAACCCAAACTCTATTTATATAAAAACTTCTCATCCGACAAGTCCTAGTAGATATATTGCATTAAAGGAAACAGCCAAAGAAATCAGCAATAAAAAAGTAATGGGAATGCCTATTGTTCCTAATTTCAAGGAACCAATATATTAAAGAAAAATATTATAAAATATAACTCTTGTATTATAACCAACTGACATCATTTAATAATTAGATAAATACAACACAGAAGGTATGTAGATGTTTTGTTTTCAGTGCAATCAAGAGCTTGAAAAAGATATATGTGATGGAGAGATGGGTAGTTGTGGTAAGACAAAAGAAATTGCAGCAATGCAAGATTATCTTTTATTCTTGATAAAAAAAATCTCTAGATATTTAGTAAAATTAAAAAATTATGGATATGAAAATAAGTCTGCAAATTGTCATATTATTGAGGCGATTTGTGCTACTTCGACTAACCTTAATTTTGATGAAGATAAACTAATGGAAATTATCACTAACTCTAAAAAAATTCTAAATGAAGTAATTATTAATTATATAGATATTTGTGACATTATTAGTATTGATCCAAAGATTGATCAAGATGTTGATATCTCTACTAGTATAGAAAAAACAGAGATTATAAAACAAGCAAATCAATTATCAATTAATCACAGAATTAAGGAACTTGGACAGGATATATCGTCTTTGCAAGAGCTTTTAACTTATAATATAAAAGGGTTTGCTTATTATACTAACCAAGTGATAAAAATGGGATATGGCAATAATGATATATTTGACTTTATAAATAAGGCTATGGGATATATGGGAGATAATAATCATCCACAAAAAATTGGCGAATTATATGAGTTAAATATTGAAGCTGGCAAGATTGCCTATCTTGCTTATGAATTACAAAATATGGTTTATTCTGACCTGTTTGGTGAAGTAGAAGAAAAAGAAATATCTACTGGCTATAAGCAAGGTAAATGCATTTTGGTTACTGGTGATAACTTAATATCTCTTCACAAAATATTAGAAGAAACAAAAGATAGCAATATAAATATCTATACTTATGGTGATATGATTTATGCCCATTCTTATCCTGAGCTTGCAAAATATCCCAATTTAATTGGACATCTTAATTATGATAATAAAAACACAAAAGATGATTTTGCTAATTTCCCTGGAGCTATTATATTAACATCAGATGCAAATATAAGAGAGATAGATATTTCACAAGATAATATATTTACCTATGGAGAGATATATATAAAAAATGTAAAAAGAATTAGCAATAACGACTTTAAAGTAGTATTAAAAAAATCAAAATATATGAAAGGTTTTGCAGAAAAACATATCAAAAAAATTTATAAATATGACAATCTACGTAAAATCTTAATTCAATATTCTGACAAGATAAGCAATGGAGTTAATAGCGGTAAGATAAAGAAGTTTGTATTTATAAATCATATTAAAAATGTATCACAGGGTTTTTATAAAGATTTGATAAATTCAATAGATGAGGATTGCATCATATTAAATATTGGTTGCAGTTTAACAATTGATAAAAATATTGATATTGATGGAATTCCAAGAATAATTAATATTGGGCAATCACCTCACCTAGTATTAAGATTTATAAAATATTTAGCTGAAATACTAGATTGCAGAGTGCATGAGCTGCCAATAACATTTGCTCTTTCTTGGTATGATCAGAAAACTATTTCTGTTTTTATGTCTTTATTAAATTTGGGGGTAAAAAGAATTTTAATCGGACCAAAAATTCCAAAATTTATATCTAGTAATGTACTTAGTATGCTAGTTGATAATTTTGAAATATTACCAATGGTAAACAATAAAAAACTTATAAATAGTATATAGTTAACTATTTACAAAAATATTATTTAGTAATAACATTTTATAGTCAAACCCTTACATGAAAGGAAAATCACAATGAAGAAAATTTTAATGTCAACAGCAGCTGTATTATTAGCAACTGCAGTTACTGTAAATGCACAAGAAATGACCAATGCAGATACTATGGAAAGAATGAACCCTAGTGTAGCATCTGAATTAAAAGCTAAAAGAGCGGAAATGAAAGAAGATTTCAAAGCCAAAAGAGCAGAAATGAAGGCTATGTCTCAAGAAGGTCGCGAAGCAATGGAAGCTGACAGAAAAGAAATGATGGAAGCTAGAAAAGAAAAAGTTAGAAATAAACTTGAAAAAAGAAAAGCTAGAATCGAATCTAAAAAAGGTGAAATGCAAGACAAATTAAAATCTAGAAATGATAAATTTCATGCTAAAATGAAAGAAAAATATGGTGAAGATTACGAAAATAGTGAAGAATTTAAAGAAAGATTAGAAAGAAGACAAGAAAAATATGAAGGTAGACAAGAAAGTATCAATAATAAATACCAAAAGAAATTAGATAGATTAGAAAATGTTGGCAAGAAAGTTAAAGGAAAAAAAGGGCTTCCAACAGACATTACATCTGCAGTTGAATAACTTTTTCACTTCAATAAAACTTCATAAAACCCTGCTATTTTGGTAGGGTTTTATTTGTTTAGAAATATCGAGCAAACTCCTAAATAATATATAAGGATTATAAATTGATCTACATTTATTATGACTACACCATAAACTTTGCGAACCTATATTGAGGACCGATACAGCTAGCATTAAGATTATAAAAATACTACTCATTAATTTCGAGATTTTAACTTCGTTTTTTTCCAACAAAAATTGTCATTTCATGAATTAAAGAGGAAAGAATAAATAAAAATAATGCCCAATATATGCGGTTGTGTAATAAACAGCTACTATAAGAGGAAATACTAAAAGATCTAATCCCCTATTAAACCACTGGTAATTATTATGAATTGAGATGACATAAACAAAAGTGAGGAACTAAAAAATAACCCAATATTATGTCTCTTCTTTATAAAACATAGTGAATAACTAAGCCCTAAAAAAGCAAATAATGCTATATAGGATAGAGTTTGAAAAACTATCTTTTCTGAAAAAAGTTGATTTAGAGGGTATAGTAGATTACCTAAGAAAATTCTTTTAAGATAACCACATTCATAGGTCATAGAATAAGATAAAAAATGATGATAATAAAAATCTCCAAATTCATATCTTATTCCCTTTAGATAAGAAAATATCAGAGTGATAAATAAGATAGAGTTGAGAATTATTTTATTATTATAAATTTTTTGCATTATTTCTCTAACATTATAGTGATTGGACCATCATTGATAAGCTCCACATCCATATGGGCTTGGAAAACTCCAGTGCAAACTGAAATACCTTCTTTTTTTACTCCTTCTACAAAATATTCATATAAAGGATTGGCTATTTCTGGTCTTGCGGCATTGATAAAACTTGGACGGTTTCCTTTTGAACAATCTGCAGCTAGAGTGAATTGAGAGACCACTATGATTTCTCCCCCTTTATCTTTAATAGAGAGATTCATCTTGCCTGCTTCATCTTCAAAAACTCGTAAGTTAACAAGCTTCTTAACCAAATAATCAGCATTTTCTTTAGTATCACCATCCATAACACCTAGCAAAACTAAAAAGCCTTTATCAATTGAAGAAACAATTTCTCCATCGACAGTGACTGAAGCCTTTTTTACTCTTTGAACTAATGCCTTCATCGTTATAACACCTCATTTTTAAAATATAAATAAACTCCATTGGTCCAACCAAAACCTGTTTCATTCGAAGAATATCCAAATTTAATATCAAAATCTTCATCGATACCCTCATCATTAAATAAATGCTTCTCTTTTATAATACCTGTGTCTTTATAATTTTTTTCAGTCTTAAAACACCAATTTCTTGCCAATCTAGTAGCCTCTTTATCAAATCCATAATTTTGCAAACCATTAACAGCAAAATACATTAAAGGTGCCCAACAATAAGGCTTATCCCATTGCTTATTGGTTATTTTATCAGAACAAGCTAGCCCATATTTCCCTTCTAAAGTTGGTAACACAGTCATCATGGTTGCACCAGCTTGTTCATCAGTTGCAACCCCTGCCCATAATGGATAAAAGCTAGTAGCAAATAAATAGTCGCTATTTTTCTTTTCTTTAATATTATAGTGAGCATAACGACCTAATTTATTATCCCATAGATATTTGTTGATAGAATCATTAATAGTATCAGCAATCGTGCTATAATTTCCTGATTTTTTATCATTACCTATTAAGCTAAATATATCTGCTAAATCTTCTGCCATAACATAAAGAAGTGAGTTTAAACAAACTGGTAAATAATCATTAATATATTCTGAGAAGATACCAAATTGTTCAGTAATATCAAACCCTGACTCCCTCATAGATCTGTCAGCTCTATAAAATTCTGGAGTTAGTTCATCAGCTCCAGCATTATAAAATCTATGATTTGGATTTTCTTTATAATAGCTCTTAGCCTTCTCATAATAACCTGTCTCGGTTTCTTCTTTAGAGTTTTGAACTTCATAAGATGGGGTATCATTTTCGGCATAATATCTAGATAAATTATATTCTGGTAGATATTTATCACCACTTCTCCAAAATTTAAAATGCTCTTCTATGATTGGAGCAACGGAGCGAAGCCATTTGATATCTTCTCCTGTTGCAAAGAAATATTCTAATACCATTTTTGCAATTAATGGAGGATTTGACCTTTCCAAATAATAACTACGATTACCATTGAGAATTTTGCCATAATGTTTAATTTGATATAAAAGGTTATCAATATTGTCTTTTGCATAATCATATAAACCATCTTGCAGCAAACCAAGATTGATAAAATAACTATCCCAACCATACATTTCGTTAAATCTTCCACCCGGTACTATATAAGGCTTTGGAAGGTATAACAATCCTGGCAAGACATCATTATAAGCCGATTGAAAATCTTTTGGGAGTTGCAAAACATTTGCATCAGTCTTAGATTTCACAATCTCTAAACTCTCTGTAGCAGGAATATATAAATTGCAAACATCATCAAATTTTTGCTCGGTGATGCATGCTTTATCCAAACAATCTCTTCTGTGATTTTTCCAAAAATCTTTAATATAATTTTGCATCTTATCTGACATATTTTAATCCTTATTTATGATATAACTTATTTTTTTTCAACTCTTTTATAAACTCCAACATAAAAGGAATTGTTTTATTTTGCACTATATTAGAATGATTATAAAAATCTCTCAAATCTTTTCTGAACTCTAATTGAATAACATTTGATTTATTGGTGATTTTTTGCAAGCGACCAGCAAGCCCAGGTTGCCCTGTATAATCTGGATGATTTACTGTATAACTTATATTATATTTATCACAAAGCTCTTTAGCGATTGTGATGTCTGTTTGATAATCACTTTCTTGCATATGACCAAGACCAATCGCTAGTTCAAAATCTCTTGATTGTTTCATACCATGAATATCTAAAAAATATAAATCTTCTAGCTGATTATTGGTGATAAAATCAATTATCATTTCTTTTTTCTCGATAAATTTATTTCTAATGATAGAAGATACTGCTAATTCTTCTGATAGATATTTGCAAATCGCACCAGTATATAAATCAGATGATTTTATTTGTTTTTGAACGAAAGTTTTAGTTGCGTGTGGAGCTGTCAAACATATCTTGGTTTGATAGTTAGCAAAACCAAAAACATCAGGATTTTCAATATTCCCCAGTGCCTTATTTTGAAAAAACAGATTATTATATTGCTGTAACTTATCTAACACACCCTCCCCCTATACTAAATGATTAGATGTACTCTACACTATAAAGGTTAAACCCTATTTAATTCACACATAAAAAAACAC
>DHQH01000047.1 GCA_002410125.1 Alphaproteobacteria bacterium UBA5343 | reverse complement strand
TAAAACCGATATGCTATAATAGAACCCTCCAAACCACACTTTCTGTGAGGTTTAGAGGGTTTTTATTTTCCAAAAAAATGAGTTTTTTAATCATATGAAATTACCTTTTTTATCATTTTTTTTCGATTTTTAACACTATCTTTTACTAAAAATTTTTCCGATTCGTTTATTATTTTAAAATAATTCTAGTTGTGGAGGGGCTTCTTCCATATCTTTTTCCACAAGATTTTCTATGTGTATTATAGATGAAAATTGTTTATCTGTAAAAAACAAAATATTAATATCTCCATATTGTGGAATATTATCTTTGATAGCTTTTACATATTTTTGAGAACTTTCTAATGTTCCTGTAAATTGAACATAAACTGAAAACTGAACCATTGAAAAACCCTCATCAAGTAGAAATTTTCTAAATTTTGACGAGGACTTCCTTTGAGCTCTTGTATCTGTTGGTAGGTCAAACATTACCATCATCCACATTAATTTTCTCCCATTAAAATATTCTCTTATATCTCCTTTTTTATATTTCATTATATCAATCTATCTTCTATAAGATATTTGTTAAAATCAAATGCTACTTTTTTATTCTTGTAAATATTCACTAAGTCCCAAACAATCTTTTGCAAAATCATATAAAAAGGTGAAATTCCTTCCCCATTATTAAAATCTTTAGTAAGTAGCCCTGATAGTATGGTTTTATATTCACTAGTTATCTCTTCAATATTATCATTATTTTCAAATATTTTATAAACCTGATAATCAACAACTGGTCTAAAAGGCTCTATCAAATCATCAACTAAACAAAAAGGATTCAATTGATTGTGGTGTTCTATACCAAAAGAAGGATTAAGCCCTGATGCAACTACATATCTTGCAAGACAAGCTCTAATAATAGCATAACCATAATTCAAGAAAGAATTAATACCTTCAATATCTTTATTTCTTCTAAATTCGTCTCCAAATAGGTCTCTAAAATAAAGCCTTGCTGCATGAGCTTCTGTATTTCCACTATCTCCAGAAAGAACTTTATTCGGCAATTCTTTTATTCTGTTTTCTTTTTTACAAATATCTAAGACTTTTGATTGATTTTTTATTTTCTCTTTGATTATTTCCTGCCATATCTTTTTCTGTAAAGGTTTTTTATTTTCCATTTGATCCATCTGAACAGACATTTGTCTGTGTTGACCTATATAAGACAATAATATACCAGAGGGATGAAAATTTCGTCCTAAAACAACCAAAGGAATACCTTCTTCACATAATCTTTGTAAAACATTGTTGGTATAAATAATTCCTCTAGCAGTAATGATTAAAGCATTTATATGCCCAAAAGGAATATCTTTGAGAATCTTTCCATCTTCTTCAATCCTTAAAAAACCTCGATAAACCGAAAGTTTTTTATTGTCCGTAGATATCTCAACAATATTAGGCTGCATTTTTTATCCTACCTGCTGGAGTTACAAAAACTTTTCTGGCTCTATAGTTTTTTAAGCTTCCTGAGCTAGCAATCCAACACTTAGTATCACTTTTTTCTTTAGCTATGCTATGTGGTCTTAAGAATACCGTTCCATCAGAACTTATTTTCTTAACTCTAAATAAAATATCAGTTTTTTCTAAATTTTCATCAAATTCAAATCTTTCTCTAACATAATTTTGGATTCCCTTAGAAAATTTTTCATCAAAAGCCTCTTCTCTAGTAAATGTTGCCTTAACCATATCATTTATTTTAAGAGTCATTATCCTTTTAGCATTGGGATATTTAGAATGCCAATA
This sequence comes from Alphaproteobacteria bacterium UBA5343, assembly GCA_002410125.1. Classification (GTDB taxonomy): domain Bacteria; phylum Pseudomonadota; class Alphaproteobacteria; order RF32; family UBA5343; genus UBA5343. Next base: position 6,735 of record DHQH01000047.1, on the reverse strand, counting down.
AGATATTTTTTCATCTCTTCTTTCTCTAATAGTAGCATTATAGTTAGAAATTATTTCACTTTCCCATTTTGCTTGATTGTTAGTTGGTAATCCTCCTATTTTATTATTAGAGTTTACTTCATAAATTTCTGCACAAAAGTTTCCTCCGCCTACAAACCATTTAAAAGCTTTTATTGAAACATTTCTGAGTTTTTCAATAGTTTTTAATTCTTTTTCTGCTTGAGCTTGTTTTAATGCTTTTTCATCTTTGGTCTTCGCAATCATAGCCCTTGCTTTACTATCATTTATAAACCAGTCTTTATAAGCATTATAATATTCATCTTTGTCTTCTTTGTTTCTAAATATTGGAATATAAGTGACTATATCATTAGTAACTAATTTCTTTTTCTTAGTTTTCAAATCAATGGTTTTAAATTCAGCATTAAGACTATTTTCATCAATGAATTTAACAAGGCCATAGGCTGTATCTTCGTGAAGTTGTCCAATAGTAGACTTTCTGTCCTTTATATCTTTTAACTTGGGTTTATAAGAAATATTTATATTAGCGACGTCTTCTCTAACCTTAGATATGTCTAGACCATCAGGAACAGGGATATATTCTCTAATGATACCAGCTTCTTTATCCGTTCTAAAATTACGGATTTTTTCTTTTATTTCCTTCCTTTCTTTTTCGGAGGTATTAAAATCTCTTAATTTATAAAAATCTTCTTTGAAATGAGTTATTATACTGTCTCTAGCTTCCATCAAATCTTTAGAAACTTTAGTTACTTGTCCCCTTGATATGCAGGAAACAATTATAGCATCAATGGCATGATGATTATGAAAACTTCTATAATCATCTTCATTGTCTTTGCTTTTATATTCGTTAAGCCCCCAAGATTTTCTAACCATAGAAGTAAGTTGTCCTGGAATAGATTGAATAGTTTTAAAACCTTTTTCGCTACATATAGGCATTAGATATTCTTGAATTAAGGTTGTCATGTATCTAGTGTCATTTAATGCTCTAGCAATAGGACCTTCATTTTTAGAAAACTTATCCATAGCATTTTTTTGGAATCTCCATTGCTTTTCTAATGGTAATTTTTTTGCTCTTTTTTGAATTTCTTTCCAATTAAAGCCATCTTTACTTTCACTAAATGCTTCCCACGGAGTTCTGTTTCCTTTGTATTTATTAGAGCTAATAGTTGCTATTACTTTATTATCTAGAGAGTCGTCCATGGTTCTCGAAAATGGTAAAATATGTTCAACTTGAAACTTATTACCGTTAAATAATTCTGTTAATCCTATCTTCTCACCAGAAAAAGGACATTCTTTGTCAAGAACGTTACCTCCTTTTTGATTTCCTAGATTTTTCCATATCTTATATTTCTGAATATCTACTCTAGATGATATTGTTAAACCTATTTTACTTTTGACTTCTTCTACTATTTTTTGATTTTCTAACTCGTTTTTGTCTCTAGTATCAGACATTTTAAGTCTTTCCTTTTGAGAAGCTTTAATATCTCTGGCATATTCAACAGAAATATCGAATGGTTTACCGTATAAAGATAGAAGCTCGTTAACGATTAGTCTTAATTGATTAAGAGCAACATGAACCGTGGCATTATTAATTTTTCCGTATTTTTCTTCATTATTATTAGGTTTTTCTTTTCTTCCTAAGCAATGTTGTTCAAGGATTTCCCCATAATATGGTAATCTATCAATGTTTTTATATTTTTTAAGACTGTGGTGGTATCCTGCTTCATTACAGGCTTCACTGTATTCCAAACCTTTTCTCATATAGTTTATAATATTATCAATAGCTTTTCTTGATAAATTTCCAAAACCATCTTCTATACTTAGCTCCAATAACTCGCTAGCTCCATTATTAGAAAAGGAAAATTCCTTAATAATAAATTGTTTTATTATTTCTTCTTGTTTTTCAATAGATAATTTAGTTTTTGGAAATTCAATATAATTTTCGGGTCTTGTTATGATATCTATTAATTTTTCTCTTTTTTCAAAACCTAGTTTGTTCCAATCATTTTTCAAATGTAGAGTTTCATTAATCGCTAATTGTGTTTTATCTACTAAAACACCTTTAGCAAAATTTTCATTTTTAGATTCTGATTTTTCATAATTAAAAACTCCTTTAGATGGTAACTTAAGATATTTTTTTATTTCAGAGTAGCTAGCTCGTCCATCTTTAGTAGTTTTTATTTCTTCAGGATTCATTAAAGCTTCAATAAGCTCTCCTCTTTTATTTTCATTAATAATTTTATATTCCACTGATGTTTCTTCAGAAAATTTTAAATTATTAATCACTTGCAATAATCTAAATTCTTGAAACAAAGGACTTGCCTTTGCTATTCTTTTCTCTCCATCTTCAAGCATACAAAAACCTTCTTCTTGCTCTTTTAATGGTCTTTGAAAGAATATAATATCAAACAAAGCTTCTTTATTTTTGGATGTTAAAATTTGCGGATAAAACATCGCTTGTTTATTCCATATGATATCAAATTCTTGCTTATAGGTTTCTCTAAAAGGAAATTTATTACCTTTAAACTTACCATTTTCATCGAATGAGTCTTTTAATCTTATGTTATCTTTAGGATTTTTTAGCTGTTGCTCATAGAGATATTGACCGTAAGTTATACAATTTTCTGCTTTCATAGCTTCTTTAAGATCTGCAAACCCCTTCTTAAGCTTTCCTCCCTCTTCTTTGTCATCTTTACGACTAGACATAAAGCCTCTTCTTTGAGAAAGATGAAATAAAGCTCTGCCAAGTTCATATAATTCTATTTGTTGGGTTACTGCTTTTGATCTTAGTTCGTAAGGATTTTTAAATTCTAGATTTTTTCTCTCATTAATATTTCGAGGAAATAAGTCTATATCTACTAAAGTTTTTATAATTTGATTTTTTCTTATAATATGCCTCTTTTGTAGTCTTCTAGCTCCTCTTGCGTCTCTTCTTTTTACACATAATGAGGCTTTACTTTTGTCTTCTCTACCATCTGGAAAAATTCTAACCCCAAAATCTTCTATATTTCCATTATCAATATTTATAACAGCCCAACCAATAGAAGTTGCACCCATATCTAAACCTAATCTGTATTTCATATCTCTATCTCCTAATAAACTAATAATAGAAGTTTATAACAAAAAACAAATAAATCAAGTTGACTTTATATTTTTTTTGACGTAGATTACTTTTATCAGATAAATTATTGACGTAGTTAAGATAGCATATCGGTTTTAAATGTCTGATTCGTTAATAAGAAATTTATTTCGATATTTAGTCCCAGTTACTTAGGTAGCTGGGATTTATTTTAAATGATTTACCCTCTCATTAATTCCCTGTTAGTTGTGTTTAAATTCCCTGTTAATTTTTGGAGATTTGACAATATAAATTTTAGTTTTTGAGGTGGGGTGTGGAGTTGCACGCAGAGGTAGTTAAAAACAGGCTCAAAAAGTGGTGAAATTTCCCTGTATTTTCCCTGTTATTTGCTAATCTTGGATAGATGGCTACTAATTTATCTTGTGCCCAGCCATTTAACCCTCTTTTTTAAGAGGGTTTCTTTTTACCCGCATTTCTGCGCCCTACACAGCCCAACTTTTTGTATACAACATAAATCAAGGGTAATTTATCGGCATTTTTATGCATTGCTATACACTGCCATTTTCGGCAGAGTCACTACCCTACATACTACATTAAGTATATCTAAATATTCTTTACTTACAGTCATATATAGTATATAATACCTCTTATGTTAAACAAGGAGCAACAATAAAATGACAGAAGAAAATGAAGAATATAAAGGTCTAGATGACGAAAAGATAGATAATATGGTAAAAAAATCTGTTTTAGAGGCAAGAAGAGACTTACACAGAAAAGGCATTTCTACAGTTCAATTAGATGAAGAAACTGGTAAACTATGCGAAGAAAGCCCTGATGGAAAAAAAACCTTCATAAACCCTAAAGAAGCTAGAGATGACAGGTTATAGAAAACCCCAAATATGGATGTTTGCTGGACCTAATGGTTCAGGGAAGAGTACAATAACAAGAATTGTATCTCAGTATGAGGGGTTTCCTAAAAACTACATAAATGCTGATGATATAAAAGCTAATTCTAAAGATGATATATCAGCATACGAAGCTGCAGCAATAGCTGAAGCTGAAAGAGTAAAATCTCTAGAAGCAAGAGAATCTTTTGCATTTGAAACTGTTATGTCCCATGAATCAAAAGTTCAATTTATGAAAGAAGCCAAAGATAAAGGATTTCATATAAACCTTTTTTATGTGGCTACACAAGATGAAGATATTAATTTAAAAAGGGTTCAAAAAAGAGTTAGAAGTGGAGGACATGATGTCCCTACTGATAAAATTGTAAATAGATATAAAAGGTCTATGGCATTTTTGAAAGAAGCTTTTGCTTTAGCAGATGAAGCTTTTGTATATAATAACTCATTTAAAGAACCTGTGAAAATTGCTAGAAAGTATATTGATGGTAATATTAAATTATTTGCTAGAAATATAGAAAACCATAGAAGCAAATGGAGTAAACTTGAATTAGAAAAATTATTAGGTCTAAAAAATGCCGCAGATATAGTTCAAATGCTACAAAGTAATCATAAAAATAATAATGATGAATATAAAAATATGAACGATAGATTCTCTCAAAGAAAAAGTAAATTTAGAACTGGTAGAGTTAAAGATAAGCTAAACGGTATAAATGAAGAAAACAATCCAGACAATACACCTAATATAGAAAAGCATAAACAACAAAAACCACCTCAACACCCAACCAATGAAAATGATGGTAGATAGTTATCTATAAAACACTTTTTCCTGCTTTGTAAAATCTCGATGCTTAGAACTGAGTTCGAAGAGTCTTTGTAGATTTATATGTGGTGGGATTTCGGAATCCATTATATCGTTTGCTATCCTCGGAGATATATAGGCTAGGTTTAGGTATTTATAAATCGTCCTACTCGACACCTTTTTCTAACACGATATTACCTTCAAAATGTAGTGGGGTTGGGGTTTTGAGACCTTTGTTAATTTTGCTTTTAATTTTTTCTTTATCTATTTCCCCCTCATCACTTTGAAGCCTTATAGCATGGTGCCATTGGAAGCTAGCTTCGTTTCGCCTACCTACCATCCAATAGGCATCACCTAAATGATCGTTAATAACCGCATTATGAGGCTCTAGAGCAATTGCTTCTTCAAGATATTTTACAGCGGTTTTATAGTCCCCTATTTTATAAAAAGACCAACCAAGACTATCAACAATATAGCCGTCTTTTGGTCGTTGCAAATAGGCTTTACTTATCATATTTATAGCTTCGGCAATGTTTTTACCTTTATCTAACCAACTATAGCCAAGATAGTTCATCACTAATGGTTGATATGGTTTTAATTTTAGAGCTTTGTAAAAAGCCTTTTCTGCATCGGTCCATCTTTTTACTTTTTCTAGTGACACACCATAAGCATAATAAATCACCCAAGCATTTGGATCTTCTGGGTCGAGCATTTTGATAGCTTTTTCATAAAAATTTAAAGATGCTTCAAATTTTTCTTGATATCTAAGCACATCTGCCAATGTGGTGTATAACTCATTTTTATTGTGATGAGTTTTAAGTAGAGTTCGGAGTTCTTGCTCAGCTTCTGCTAGCTCCTCCCTTGAGATAAGGTTAGCAACTTTTTTAAATCTTACACTATAATATATATCTGATGATGGTTGGATTTCGTTATAAATATCATTAGCTTTGGCGAATAACCCCTTGGCTTCTAATATATCTCCTAATAAAAATTTAGCCAAATCATTGCTCGGATTTAGATAGATTGAAAGTCTGATAAAGATAAATGCAAGGTCAATTCCTAAGCCTTGATTTACTGTAGCGGCGATACCAAAAACACTTTCTGATAAACCATCAGTAACATTTTTTATCAATCTTGGTTGGTTGGTAGCATTTGGAGAAAATCTATTTAAAACATTTTTTTCAATTGTTAGCCCTGTGTTTTCTTCCTCATATTTTCTTAAAATCTCCATAGCTTTGTTAGGCTGTTTATTTCGCATATAGAAATTACCTGCAACTTGTAGAGTTCTAAAGGAAATATCCGTACCACTATCATTGATTAGGGATTGATAATGAATATCTGCATTCTCATAATCACCTGCTAAATCATAAATCATTGCTGAATGGTAGTGATATAGAGCTAGTAAGGCTTCATTCTTTTTGATAACATCTAATTCTTTAATGGCTTTATCATTATTACCCTTGGCAACATAAACCCAAGAATTAATTAGGGGAATAAATAATTCTTTGTAAACATCGCCTTGAAGAGAAGTTACAATTTTTTTAGCTTCTTCATAATTTTCATTTTTAATTTCATAGGTAGCTAGAATAATCTTAGTTAGATTGGTAGATTTACCACTTTTATCAGTTTCTTTGGCAAATTTTACGGCTTCATCAACTTTACCTGTAGAGGTTAGGAGCATAAAAGTTCTATCAATTAGCATTTTATCATTGAGCCCAGACTCTATTACATATTTGTAAGAGTTGGCAGCTTTTTGATAATCACTTCTAAGGTGAGCAACCCTACCGGCTAGATATTCGCCATAACTTGAACCTTGCTCTTCGGCATAACTGTTTTTAATTGGTATAAAATCGTTGAGGCTAATATCTCCGTCATTTGTGAAATATGTACAAGATGAGAATATAAAAATAGCTGTTATAATGATAGTTAGCTTT
>DHQH01000116.1 GCA_002410125.1 Alphaproteobacteria bacterium UBA5343 | reverse complement strand
ACTTACTGTAGAAAAAGAAGAATGTGCACGATCATAAACAACCTTACTAGCTCTTGCTACGGCACCCGTTTCTAAAAAATAAATACCAAGTCTTTCTCCTCCATATTGAATTTGACCAGTATCAACCCCATATTTATCTAAATCCATTCGACAGGCCCGACCAATGTCATTAAGTGGAAGTCGCGTTATGAATTTCGAATTAATGCCATAATTGGCCAAAGATATTGCAACGTTTGCCTCACCTCCACCAAAAGTAGCATTAAAAGAATTGACCTGATTAAATCTTAAATATCCCGGGGCAGCAAGCCTCAGCATTATTTCGCCAAATGTTACAACTTTCTTACTCATTTTATATTATTTCTAATTAAAAAAACCAGAGTTTGATGGCCATTCCAATAATGGAAATTACCAGTATAATTTTTATCCACTTATCTCCACCTTTAATACTAAAATGACTCCCCAGCATTCCACCCAAAGCAGTCCCTATAGCTAAAACTATTCCTACCATCCAATCTACTGAGTCATTAAGAATAAAAACTAAAAGAGCGGGAATCGTATAGATCAAGGCAACTGTTACTTTGATGCTATTGGATTTCACAAGTGAAAACCGATGAATTTTAGTTAATGCCAGAATAATAAGAAACCCTATTCCTGCATGAAGAAATCCACCATAAATCCCAAGTAGAAAAAAAACAATAATTCCAGCCAAACGATTCTTGAAATGTAATAAAGGAGTACCATCTTGTTCTGGATTGCGTTTTCGTGCTATAAAAAAAGCCACAACCACCATTACAAAAGCAATAATTCTATTAAAGATGTGTTCGTCTATATCAACGGCTAATTTTGCACCAATAACAGATCCCATAACAGATGATACTCCCAAATACAAACTTAAAGGGTACTCATAAATTCCTTTCCTGGAGAAATTGGAAACCGCAAATATATTCTGGGTTAAAATAGCAACTCTATTGGTTCCATTAGCTACAGATGGCGGAAGCCCCAAAAATATCATTAGAGGCAATGTTATTAAAGATCCACCTCCGGCAACAACATTCAAGAATCCTGAAAGAATCCCAACAAAAACCAGTAATATAATCTCAAAAATTTCCACGTACCTCTTTTTACTAATTGTAACTGAAAGTCAATTTTAACTTTTAGTCAAATAATAATACCCCATCTAAAGTCCAATACGTTTATAATTTCAAGGGAACAAAACATATAAATTATGAGACAGGCGAAACGAACAATACAGACCATATAAATTCTCTAACCGATACAGTCTAAACCTGTTAAAAATAATGTTAAACCCTTTTCTTATACTACTTATAGCATTCCTTGTACTTCATTATTAGAAGCCAATATTTTAGATCACAGGAATAGCAGAACAAATTCTACTATTCCCGGATCTTTAAGCTTCAAAATAACGGACGAAGCAGCATTTAAATTCCTAACGCCTGACCTCCACCAATCTGGATCGTTTCAGCAGTAATAAAAGAAGCATCTTTACTGGCAAGAAAGGACACAACAGAAGCAACTTCTCCCGGCTGACCTAATCTTCCTAATAAAATGCTATTCTTAAAAGATTCAAAAACTTCAGGTTTAGTCTTTCTAATTTGATCATGAAAAGGAGTATCAATTGTACCTGGAGATACTGCATTTACACGAATACCATATTCTGCTAAATCTTTTGCTAATGCTCTAGTTAAAGTTGTTACAGCTGCTTTAGAAGTACCATAAACACCAGCACCAGGACCACCTGAATTCCAACCAGCAATTGATGTAAAGTTTACAATTGAAGAATCCTCTGATTTTTTAAGGAATGGAATTGCAGCTCTTGTTACAAAGAATACACTATCTAAATTTAATGCCATTACTTTACGATAGAAGTCTGTTGTCATATCTTCAAATCTTGAACGACCACCAAGGCCACCAGCGTTGTTTACTAATGCATCAATTCTTCCATATTTTTCACCAATTTTTTTAACGTTTTCGTTCACTTGATCTTCATTTGTAACATCAAAGTTAAAATATTCAGCTTTAACACCTTTTGCTTCTAAATCTTTAACAGCTTTTTCACCTAATTCAGGTACAATACCATTTAATACAACAGTATAACCTTTTTCACCTAATCTTTGAGCAGTCGCTAAACCGATACCACCAGTTGCTCCTGTAATTAATACTACTTTACTCATATTTACTTACCGTCCTTTTCTCTTATTTAATAAAATCTTCTCTATGTGGTGTGAATATATCTAATAATTTACCAGCTTCTAAACACACAGCACCATGTAATATATTTGGCTCTTTATACATTGAATCGCCTGCTTTAACGATTCTTTTCTCATCACCAATTGTAAATTCGAAGCTACCTTCTAAAATATAAGTACATTGTTCATGAGGATGTTTATGCATGGCCCCAACTGCACCTTTTTCAAAAACGACTTCGCAAACCATAAGATTATCATTATATGACAAGATTTTCCTCTTAATGCCATTTTTTAAATCTTCTTCTTGAATTTCTTTGTTCATGAAAAAATGTTGAATTTCTTTCATTTTTTAATCCTCCTTCTTAGACTTTATATGATGTATCATGCTGATTTAATGTTCCATGATAAATGAAACGCAGCTGACTTAGATTTTTTTCTTAATATTATTGTTTTTCTAATTTTATTAGTTGGATTATCAAGCGTATCTGCTATATAAGCTTCTAATCCAT
>DHQH01000035.1:5899-11710 GCA_002410125.1 Alphaproteobacteria bacterium UBA5343 | reverse complement strand
ATCTCGCCCGCCTAGCGGGGTGATGCTTGAAAATAAAAAAATGCAATAAAATCAAGCGCTTAGTGGCTGGGCACAAGATAAATTAGTAGCCATCTATCCAAGATTAGCAAATAACAGGGAAAATACAGGGAATTTTCACCACTTTTCAAGCCTATTTCTAACCGCCTTTGCGTGCAACTCCACACCCCACCTCAAAAACTACAATTTATGTTGTCAAATCCTCCAAAATTAACAGGGAATTTAAATACAACTAACAGGGAAAATTAGTATTATTTATAAGTGCATTTATGATTTAATTAATTTAGCAACTTGAACATGCTTGATTTATAAAACTAGTGAGACATTGGGTGAAATTTATCATGCTCATAGCTATGTAATTTTTGAGGTAGGTAAATTAAATTTGTTACACTGTTATTGTATGAGTTATTGTCAATGTGATGAACTGCTAAATTTTCTTCTCTATCAGGTTTCTCTAAAAATAATTCAGCAACTGCTATATGAATTGGTCCCATTCCATATACTCTTAGTTCAACTTGAATTTTTTCATTTGGAGTAAATGTTGGTTGTTCGTTATTTTTTCTAAAATATTGTTTTTGATTTGAGTTTAAGTCGTTAAACTTGAAGCCATCTTTAGCACTTAAATCTATAGAGTTATTTTCAAAAAACAGTTTATTTACTTCACTATTATTTTTATCTAATTTAATTACATATCCAAGATTGCTTACATAATATCCTCTGTTAGTATATTTTTTCCAAACTTCTTCAATTTGATATTGCCCCATATACCCCATTTCTTGAGTTCTATCTTGGCTTACTACAGCATTCTCATTCATATTCCAGATTCTGAGTTTAATCTCTCTTTTTTCTTTTCCTTTTCCTTTTCCTTTTCCTTTTCCTGTATGTATTCTAATAGCAGGATTAAATGTTTGTTTTATTGTATTCTTCATATTGGTGTCCTTTCAATGAGGCTTATAACTATACTTATTAAGTTTAACCCTAAGGAATTTAAATACAGCTAATAGGGAAATTAATTGCTATGTTTTATCTTTAGCTTATTGGTGCATTTTATAGCAAAACTTATATATTTTTTGCATAAATTAACACAAGAATTATTTAATTAATATTAGAGACGAAAAATTAACTTGTTACATGTTATCTTTATTTGTTGTATTTTGGAGAGATTTTGACTATAAATAATGTATAATTAGAAAGGTTTAATATGTCTGGTAATTTTATAGATTTATTTGCTGGTTGTGGAGGTTTATCTTTAGGCCTTATTGAAGCTGGTTGGAAAGCAGAGTTTGCTATTGAAAAAACTAAAGATGCTTTTGATACTTTAATTCATAATCTTAGTTCTAATAAAATTGAAAATGGTTTTACATGGCCAGAGTGGTTACCTTGTGAAAATATGACAACATCTTTTCTATTAGATAATTTTAGAGGTAAATTAGAGAACTTAGAGGGTAAAATAGATTTGATAGCTGGAGGTCCTCCATGCCAAGGTTTCTCTTTTGCGGGTTTAAGAAATCCTAATGATCCTAGAAATAGACTTACAGAAGAATATATAGAGATAGTTTCTATTATTAAACCTAAGTATCTTATGTTAGAGAATGTAAAAGGGTTTCAAGCTAAATTTGCTAAAAGTAAAAAAGATGAGCCGTATTCTGATTATGTTGTTTCAAGGTTAGAAAATTTAGAAGGTTCTAACTATAAAGTTTTTACTAAAGTCTTACCAGCATCATCGTTTGCTATACCTCAGCCAAGACCAAGGTTTGTTTTAATAGCTATTAGAAATGATGTGTTGTCTAATACAAGTATAAAGAATATAGAAAATGAAGAGTTTTATTCTAAGATACTATCGGCAGCAGAAGAGTATAAAAATCGAAATGGCTTAAATAAAGATTTTACACCATTAAAAGATGCTATTGGTGATTTAGAAGTTTCTAAGAATGGTGTAGAGGTTTCAGTAGATAATAAAAGTTTTAATCAAATATCTTATAAAAAACCAAGAAAAATTAATCCTTATTTGAAGCTTATGAAAAGAAGAGCAAAAGGCAATTATAAGCCTGATAGTTTGAGGATGGCCAGACATGGAGAAAAAACATTAGAAAAGTTTAATTACTTTATTGAATTTGCAGATAAAGGTAAGACGCTTTCTAAAGAGATCAGGAAAAAATTTAACATTAAAAAACAATGCTTTACAATGCTTTCACCTAATATGCTTTCAACAACTATAACAACACTTCCTGATGATTGTTTGCATTATTCAGAGCCAAGAATATTAACGGTTAGAGAAAACGCTCGTATACAGTCTTTTCCTGATTGGTTTGAGTTTAAAGGTAAATACACAACAGGTGGTCCAAGAAGGAAAGAAGAATGTCCTAGATATACTCAGGTAGGTAATGCAGTTCCTCCTCTAATGGCTGAGATACTTGGGTTGTTTATGAAAAAACTGAGTGAAGAGGTTTGAAATGAAAAAAGACAAACTACAATTTAAAGCAAATGCTGGTCTCAAAGATATAATTGGTAGAGAGTTGATATATAATGACAATATAGCAATCATAGAATTAGTTAAGAACTCTAAAGATGCCAACTCAAAAAAAGTAGAGTTAGAATTTATAAATAGAAAAGAAGATAATGCTGATAAAAAAATCATTATTAGAGATTATGGTTGTGGGATGAGTTTATTTGATATAAAAAATAAATGGTTGAATATTGCTTATTCGGAAAAGAAAAATAAAAAAAATATAAATAAATTTTATGCTGGAAATAAGGGAGTTGGTAGATTTTCATGTGATCGTCTTGGTGAAACCTTAGTTTTGTATACTAAGTCAAAAAATGAAAAAGCAATAAAGTTAACAATCAATTGGCTTGATTTTGAAAATAAAGGAATAAATGACCAGATAAAAGACATTGATGTTTATTTTGAGTATTTGTCTGATAATGAATTTTATAATTTATCTGGAATTAAAAATATTAACGGCACTACTTTAGAGGTAATAAACTTAAGGTCAGATTGGAATGAAAATAAATATAAAAAACTTATAAAAGAGTTAGAATTATTTATAGCAGATCCAAATTCAAATTTTAAAGTTTTTTTAGATAATAAAGAAATAAAGAATAATGTGTTAGAGAAGTTATCTTTCAAAACAACACATATAAAATCAGATATATCTAAAAATGGAGAAGAGATTAATACCTCTTTGTATTATCAAGGGGAAAAAATTTATAGTTATGTTTCAGAGAACAATTATAAAAATTTAAAAGATATAAAATTAGAAATTCATTATTTGGATACACCATCAAAAATATCATTTAAACATTATACAGGTGTAAGGAATGTTGAATATGGTTCTGCATTTTTATTTTATAATGGGTTTAGGATATCTCCTTATGGAAATGAGGGCAATGATTGGTTAGGGCTTGATAAAAGAAAGGCTCAGGGAACTAGAAGGTATTTTGGTACCAGAGAAATTTTTGGTAGAATAGATATTAATGATGAAGATAGTAGTTTTAGTGTTCTTTCTAATAGAGAAGGAATGGCTAAGAATATTGCTTTTCATGAGTTGACTGCCGATGATAAAGATGAGAAAGTTTTGTTTGAAAGCGGTAAATCTGCGTACGGTTATATACAAACGATAGTTAGGGAACTGGAAAGGTTTGTAGTTACTGGATTGAATTGGGATAGATTTGAAAATAGATTAAATTCTGGCGAAATTAGAGCTATATCTGAAGGTGATTTAGAAGCTAACAATTCAGGAAAATTAGTTGATAATATAGATAAAGTTATGCTGATGAATACTGTTAATAATATATTGAAATTAGAAGGCATAAAAGTTGATAGTATATTAATAAACAAAGATGTTATTGATAGAGTCTTTAAGATAAAAGAAGAAAAGTTTAAAAAATTAATATCAAATATTACTGATGTTAATGATCAAGATATGGCTGACTTATCATCAAAAGATGTTAGAAAAGTTAATCAAATAATTAATATATTTAAAGAAAAAGCTGAGAATGCAGAATTAATTAGAGATGATGTAGAAAAGGAAGTTAAAGAAATAAAAAAGGAATTAAGAGCTGAAACAAAGAAGAGGTTGTTTGCTCAGTCGAATTTAACTACAGATTCTCAAAGAGTGGGGAATCTAGAACATTTAATTGGTATATATAATGGCGAAGTTAATGATGATTTGAAAAGTATTCTTACTGATATTAAAAATGGCAATATCCAAGGAATAGAAGATATTGTCCCTCGTCTTGAAAATTCTTATTTTTTATCTACAAAAGTACAAAAGTTGTCAGCAATTATTACAAAAGTTAATTTTAATATTATGACAGATAGTATGAATTATGATATTTTTTCTTATATAAAAGATTATGTTGAGGAGATGCTTAATAATGAAAATACTAGAGGTTTGAATATAAATTTTGTAGATAATTATAAAAAAGATTTTTTACTTAATTTTAGTCCACTAGATGTGTCAATGTTAATTGATAATATAATCAATAATTCTATTAAAGCTAAGGCATCAAGGCTTGATATAATAGCATCTAAAGGTGATGGTGACTATTGTATTGAATTTATTGATGATGGGGTTGGTTTAACCGATAAATATAAAATGAAAGATCTTTTTGATAGAGGAATAACGACAACTGATGGAGCCGGAATAGGGTTAAATCATGTTAAAGATATTGTAAAAGATTTAGATGCTAATGTTGGTATATATAGTAATAAAAACAAAGGTGTTAATCTTAAAATTACATGGGTGTAAGAATATGAAGTTAGAATATAAAATAATGTTCATTGATGATAAAATGAGTAGAATGAGGTCTATAAAGACATCTATTGCTGAATGCAATAAAGAGGTTGGAATAAATACTAATTTTAATGAAAGTATTGAATATAAACCAGGTGCTAGAGAAAATTTAGATGAGTATAAAGAAAAAGTGTTAAGCAAATTATCTGAAGATAAAATTAATGATTTAGATATGATATTAGTTGATTTAAATCTTCATGAGAATGTAGATGGAACAGAGGTATTAAAGCAAATCAGAGTTGAAAACAAAATATATGTACCTCTTGTTTTTTACTCTGATGGAACTTGGAGAGAAGATGGTAATAGTGATCTTAAAAATGAAATCTATAAAAAGATAAAACAAAATGGTTTACAAGGGGATGGTGTTTTTATAAGAGAGAAGAATGAATTAAATAGTTTTGTTGTTAAATTTTTAAAAAGAAAACATAGTGAAGAGCATAAGGTGAATAGGGCTCGTGGTTTACTAATGGATCGTACAAGTGAATTTGATGCAATTGTAATAAATATATTAAAAACAAAAAAATGGGTAAGTAAAATTGGTACATCAAGTGGTTCTAAAAGGCATATTAGATCTGAGTTTAAAAGACTATTTCAAGATTATATAGAGTATAAAGAAGAGCATAATATTGAAAATATTCATAAACAATTTTTAGGTAAAAAACCTCTTGGAAGTTGGAGCAATAGATGTAAATTTTTGCATGCAATATTAACTAAAACTCAAATTCCTAATACTAAGAAAGTATTATTTAAAAAGGTTTATGATATTCAAAAACCAAATAGAAGTTATAAAGATATTAGAAATGATTATGCTCATAAAACTGAAGTTGATTTAACAAAGTTATATCATAATAATGGTACAACTTTACCCTATAAAAATATTAGAAAAATAACATATGAACAAATGAATAATATAAATAATATTTATGATTACATTATGAGTTGAACTTATTTTATCAAATAACCCAACATTCCTTTTGACTTTAGTCACTTAATT
>DHQH01000035.1:5232-5784 GCA_002410125.1 Alphaproteobacteria bacterium UBA5343 | reverse complement strand
CAACATTCCTTTTGACTTTAGTTACTTAATTTTATAAACTCCTAAGTGAAGTGAATGATTATCACTTTGGGGTGTAGTAACCTCTTACGTAGCGTCTTGAATCAGGACGAAAATTGGTTCGCTTTCTAGTCTTATGGCTGGGAGGCGACCTAATAAGCTCTCATGCGAATAAGTCGCACTATCTACGTATAGTTACTAACTCCCAGTCGCCACTTCATCATGGCGACTTTTGTTTTAACCACAAGGGAGTTGTTATAATGACTAAAATAATCGAAATAAAAAATCCAAAAACAAATGACATAAAAACAATTAAACTCGGTTGGAGTTGGATATTGTTTTTGTTTACAGGATTTTTTGCTATTCCTTTATTCCTCCGTAAATTACATAACATAGCATATATATTTGTAGGTCTTCAAATCTTTGCGGGATTTGTAGCACCTAATATACAAACATTTCTAGGGTTAATATATTTATGCTTATTAGTTTGGATTTCTATCAAAGGCAATGAGTTAACATTGAAAAACTATATCAATAATGGCTGGCAATTTGTTG
>DHQH01000035.1:0-5088 GCA_002410125.1 Alphaproteobacteria bacterium UBA5343 | reverse complement strand
GGCAATTTGTTGAACCAGATTCAAACAATACAAAATTTGTTATTAGCAAATTCAACATAAAAGCTAATTAAAACATAATTATTTTTTAGGAAAGGAATAAATATGAAGAAAACATTATCAATCTGTGGAATTATAGCCTTATTATCAGGATGTTCTGATAATATAAACGGTGTAAAAAATGGTACTATGGAATTCAATAAAACCTTAACAATTGGTCAGGCATTTGACAATTGGAACGAATGCAACCCAGGATACTGGGAAGAGTTTAAAACTGATAACGGAGTTGAGGTTGTTCAGTTTACATGTCATGTAAACAATGCTTCTGAATATGCAAAGAGGGTAGGTGAATTAGTTTCTGAAGAAACCGAAGAAGCTCTTGACATTAATGATAGTAAAATAGTCTTTCAATGGACAATAAACAA
Source organism: Alphaproteobacteria bacterium UBA5343 (assembly GCA_002410125.1). Taxonomy (GTDB): domain Bacteria; phylum Pseudomonadota; class Alphaproteobacteria; order RF32; family UBA5343; genus UBA5343. The sequence goes on along the minus strand of DHQH01000035.1, from coordinate 4,666 downwards.
AGACAGTACTTTTCAGGTTCAGCATGCAGGATTAGAAGTAAAATGGAATGACGGCAAAACATATGAAACTAATATTGATGTTTTAACATATTTACAGTCTATTTATAATAACGAAGTTGCGTGGGATATGAATAACCTTAGTGAAGAAAACAAAGGGTTTGCAGAAAACGAATATTATAATTTTCTTAGATTAAGAAGTGTTGCAAACTAATAGGTGAACATATGTCTAATTTTAAAATTTGTAAGAAATGTCCAATAAATAAGAAAGATATTACATTTGATAATATCATTAAGTTAGCACAAAAAAATATTGGTATTTATTATGATGATATTGATATTACCTATAATTCAGAAACCAAGATTATAATTATTGAAGGTGATCTAAAGGATGATTTTGAAAGAGCAATAACACAGGCAATGGTTATTATAAATATAGAAAATGAACAACTTTGCTATGAGGCTGAAGGTGAAGTTTCTGTAGGTCGGTGGACTTATGTTTGGTTTTGTTTGGGGTATTTATATCCATCCTTTTTTGTTATTTTATGTATAAATTTAATATTATTCTTAATTAGTAAAGATAAACCACAGCATTATTTTAATGAAATCTTTGAAGCTATGAAATATGAGTTAGAATAAATAGTCATTTAAACCATAAAAAAGGCCCGTAAATATTACGAGCCTTTTTGGGATTACTGAATTTTATTTATCTTTGTTACTTTTTATTTTGAATGGTAATTTCAGATTCTTAAAAGTTTTATTTAATTTTTCTCTAGTATAATCAGATATTACCTTTTCAATATAAATAGTAAATTCTGCAGCTTTTGTTTGTTTTTTATTTTTATTAGTCATAATTAAAATCCTTTCTTTGTTATTTCATTTATTATTAAATTTTTGAAATCATCTTTTGTTCTTACTTTTGGAGTTTTAGAGTCTTGATCCAGCCATTCTAAAAAAGCCGAATTACCGTTAGGTTTATATAGACGGTCTCTTATCCAATTCAAAAATTGGCTCATACTATCTATTTGATCATCATGCTTTCCATTAGGAAACTCTGAACATTCCCTGATAAAATCATCTAGCCAAGGTGCAGTTTCAGGAATAACAACTCTACCAGCTTCAATATCAGCTGTTCCAGGTGACATCCTTACAACCTTATCTTTAATTGGATTGATAGGAATAATATTAAGGAATGAGAACTTATTTCTAATAGTATTAATAGCAGCTGGACCAATACCAGCATTCTCAATTAAGACAGCATTAGCTTTGTATAAAACACTGTATTTATAAATTTCATCTATAAGATCTGTAAAACTTAATTTACATCTCATAACATCTAATAAATACAATGTATTTAATCTACGAAGCCATACAGTCCCAACACTATAATCACTATTTTCATTTTGAGTTGATGCTAAATCCCAAGAAGTAAAGACTTCATCTCCACTTTGTCTATCAGGAGCCACTTTATAAGTTGCGAATTTATCAATTGGTATCAAGTTTCCTTTTTCAGGAACAGGTTTTTGCAGATATTGAGCGCTATAAATATATGAACCAATATCTTTTCTGATTCTATCCAATGTAGCTCTATCAAATCTATCTTCATGCAAAAGATCACCTTTTTTAAAATGATGTACCTTATCATGACCTATTGCTATTTCTTGATCTTCTTGAGCAATCGCAGATAAATTCAAATGTGTCCAATCACCTTTTCCTAAAAGATAGCCTGCTAAATCTTCAGGGTGAATTCTTTGTTGAACCACGATAATACAATCTTCTTTTGAATTGTTAAGACGAGATTGCAATGTTTCATCAAACCATCTATTAACACTTTCACGGCTTGTAGAGGATTGGTAATCTGAACCTTTATTAGCATCATCAATGATAATAAAATTACCACCACGACCAGTTAAAGTTCCTCCTGGTGAAGTTGCTATTCTATGTCCATGCATTGTTGTATGAAATTCAGAAGCAGTATCTTTAATTGGAGATATTGCAGTTTTGGGAAAAACCTCTTTATACCAATCTTCTTTCATTAACATACGGCATTTATTAGAAAGTTCCTCTGATAATACAGATGAGTAACTTGCACATAATATCTTTATAGATGGATCATGACCTAATAAAAAGGATGGAAAACATATTGAAGCAATATGAGATTTTAATGATCTTGGAGATATAGTAACCAATAATCTTTTTATTATTCCACGACGACATAACTCAAGATAGTATACAATTGCATGAAGGTGCCAGTTGTCCAGGAACAAAGTTCCTGGATTTTGACTTTCAAATGCTTTTCTCATAAATGAATAAAAGTCACTTCGTAAAACTAAATTACGTTCTTTTTTTGTAAATTCACTCATTTTCTTCTCCTTTCTTTTGAGATCTAGCTAAAAATTCTTTCAGTAATATTTCATCACTTTCAGAAATTGGTTCATCAATCTCTTCCTCAACTTCATCAGGGATATTTCTCTCAATCATTTTAACTAAAAGTTTCATTGCTCTTACATCACCTTTTAGAGCTTTATTCGATAGTGATTTAACCAAAGCTTTTTGTTTAGATATAGATTGAGTTTTATCACCTTCTACAACTGTGATTCTTGAAGACAATTCTTCATGTAAATCGGTCGCAAGGTTTTTAGTACCTTTAGGCCTTCCTCTCGGATTGCCAGATTTACCAGGTTTAAATTGTTTGTTTTGTGGAGGTTTCTTGTAACCTACGCTATATTCTTTTTTAGTCATTATTATTTCTCCATGTTAGTTTGGTTAGTGCGTTGTTGTTTAAGTTCTTCAAATGTTAAACCTGTTGCTAGATGAATAACTGGTTTATCAGACATTGCCTGAAATCTAGCAATTGTGGTTTCGATATATTTAGGCTCAATCTCAGTTCCCATGAAAATTCTGCCTGTTTTTTCCGCGGCAATTAAAGTTGTGCCAGAACCAAGAAATCCATCAAATACGATTTCACCTGTATTTGATGCATCTAAAATCATGTCGGCAATCATTTGCATATTTTTAACAGTAGGGTGGGACGATAAGAGTTCATCTCGGTTCTCACTAAATGTGTTCATACCTGGATATGTCCATACATTTGTGCGATTACGACCAAACTTACCTAATTGTACATTATTAGTATGAGAAGTTTGTCCTTTTTTGAACAGACAACAAAACTCATGCTGTGATCTGTAAAAGCTTCCCATACCTGCATTGGTTTTATTCCATACACATATATTAAGTCTGTCATCATATGCTGATGAACCAGCCTCTAGCATTTCTTCAATATGTTTATGATCGATGAAGTGATAGTGAAGAGAACCAGGCTTGCCGATATTTGCAAACACCTTAAATACACTTGTTAAAAACTCAGTGAACTCAGCTTTACTCATCTCACCGCTAGCCATTGCAAATTCAGAATGACTTTTGGTATGAGTTAAAACATGTCCATTGATTTTAACATTGTAAGGAGGATCTGTTATAACAAGGTCGATCTCTTCACCTTGGGTTAGATTTAATACATCGTCCTCATTCCTACAATCAATACAAGCAATTCGATGGTTTCCTAGTTGAAACATATCTCCGGGTTTAACAATTGGATTATCTGTAACCTCAGGAATCTCATCACAATCATCATCTGCGTTGTCATCATCTAAGACTATTAAGTCGATTTCAGGTAATTCAAATGCAGTTAATGATAAGTCAAAGTTTAAGTCTTGAAGTTCCAAGAATTCCAATCTTAGAGCATTTACATCCCATTCAGAACCTTCTGTGATTTTGTTATCAGCAATTCTAAATGCTTTTATCTGTGCTTTAGTTAAATGACTAATCATAATTGCAGGCACATTTTGAAGATTAAGTTCCTGTGCAGCTTGTATTCTTGCATGACCAGTTATGATCTCCTTTTTCTCGCTATCAATAAGTATTGGGATGATAAATCCATACTTACTTATTAATTTAGCAAGCTTTGCAATTTTCTCTTTTGAATGTATTCTTGTGTGGTTTGAGTAACGATTTAAGTTCTCAATAGATATTGTCTCTATATATAAAGTGTCCATAATCAATTTTCCTTATAGTTAAAATTAAAGTTCATGCTTAAAAATTAAGCGACGAATATGCCTAAATACAAAAAGAGTATCGCGGCATATGTTTACAGGCTTTAAGGCTCTCTAAGGTCCAAAACCTATAAGTATCTGATTTTGTTGCTGAATATCGTGTTTTGGGGTGTTTTTCGGTAAAAATGATTGTGTTTTTTTGCATTTTGACTAAAAATTTACCTGTAAGATATTGAATTTGAATAAAACTTTTTTTGTGAACTTTTTATGACAGTTGTTGAAATTTCTATTATTATATTATTAATAAAGTGCATGCACTATTATTAAGTGGTGTAAAAATCGAACAAAAATTTTAAAAAATCTAAAAAAGAAGTATTCAGATACACCCTTACAGGTTTTGAAGGATGTAAAAGGCTGAACTTTTTAAAACTTTTTTATATGGTGTTGTTTTTATTGGTAAAAATATTATTTAAGACAGTTTTGTTGTCTTTGATATGGTTATATATATTAATAAAGTGTAAGAGGTAGATTTTTTTCTTTTTTTATAAATTTGAAAATGATGAAATTTAATGACCAAGTTGATGCTTTCTCTCAAGCTATAAACTTTGGGCATCAAATGA
>DHQH01000106.1:13571-18201 GCA_002410125.1 Alphaproteobacteria bacterium UBA5343 | reverse complement strand
GCCAAAGAAGTTTATATAACTTCTTCAAGCATCGTAGAGGGAAGTCCAGCCATTAAATCAAGATGGATGATGAGGCTTTTTGCTGTATTACAAGCTTATGGTTTCAAAGAATTAGATATTAAGAATAAAGAACATTACATATCACTTGCTAAAGAAATAGATAAACCAAATAAATATATTGATATCACTCCTCCAGCACCTTGCCCACCGTTATCAGCCAGGAGAAGAGAATTATCAGCCACTTGGGTAGAAAAATTAATGAGAGATCCATATTCAGTCTATGCAAAATACATTCTAAGCCTAGACAAGTTAGATGATGTTGATGCCGATGCTAGAAATGCTGATTATGGTAATATCATCCATAGTATTTTAGAGAATTTCTCAAATAAATATCCTAAGAACTTACCAGAAAATGCCTATGAAGAATTATTGGCAATCGGTAAGAAATATTTCTATGAAGATATAACTATTGAGCCTTCAATCATTGCCTTTTGGTGGCCTAAATTCTTAAATATTGCCAACTGGATAATAAATTTTGAAAAATCTCACAGAATAACTGTTAAAAATATTATATCTGAGGTTTGGGGTACAATGACCGTAAAATCTCCAAAAGGCGATTTCATAATAAAAGCCAAAGCTGATAGAATAGATATTCATAACGATAATAAGCTAACGATAATCGATTATAAAACTGGAATGATACCATCCGCGCCACAAATAAGATCTTTTTACTCTCCGCAATTACTAGTTGAGGCCTTAATTGCTAAAAGAGGTGGTTTTGAAAACTTATCTGCTCTAGAAGTTGACAGCTTGCTTTATCTAAAATTAGGCGATAAAACAGGAGGCTCTAAAAAAGAACCATTAAAAACTCAAAATATGCAAGAAATCTTAGAAGAAGCCGATTCTAATCTAAATGCTTTAATCAGATTATATGACGATGAGAAAACTTGTTACTTCTCACGACCAAACCCAAAATATGTCATTGCTTATTCAGACTATGACCATCTCGCCAGAGTAAAAGAATGGGAGGCTAGTAATGACACAGATGACTAACCCTATAGATTTAAGAAATGAGAGAAGCAAAGCCGCTACTATTCAGCAAGTGTCAGCAGCTATTCCAACCAAGTCAGTTTGGGTGCAAGCAAGTGCAGGTACAGGTAAAACTAAAGTATTATCAGACCGATTTTTAAGGTTATTACTAAATGGCGAAGATGCCTCAAAAATCCTTTGTCTTACCTATACTAAAGCTGCCGCTGTTGAAATGGCAAACCGTATCACAAAAAGACTAACCGAATGGGCAGTTGCTAGTGATGAAAAACTCGAAACAGAACTAAATAAGCTATTTGGTAGAGTATTAGGAAATAAAGAGTTAGATAATTTAAAAAATATTGCCAGATGTCAATTTGCACTTCTTTTAGAAACTCCAAATGGGGTCAAAATTCAAACAATTCACAGCTTCTGCCAAGAAATATTAAAAAGATTTCCAATCGAAGCAGGAATTTCTCCATATTTTAATGTTATGGAAGAGCGGAATGCTGCTGAAATTATCAAAAACGCTAAAGAAAAAATATTTAATGACATCAAACTAAACCCTAGCTCAAATTTAGCTAAAGCCCTAGATATTATCACTTCTTCAACTAGTGAATATAGCTTTAATGAAATAATGGATAGTATCACCAAAAATAATGATAAAATCAAAAGATTGGTTATTCATTATGGTGGGCAAGAAAAAGTCTTACAAAATCTCGCTAGAGATTTAGGCGTTAATGCAGACGATACTAAAGAAAGTTTAATCTCTCCAATCTTAAATAATATCGATAAAACTTGGCTCTTAGAACAAGCTAAAATTATGGAAAATATGAAAACCAAAACAGATAATGTTTTTGCAAAATCAATATTTCAGTTTTTAGAAGAAGGTGATTTTAATGATTATATTTTATCATTCTTAACTAAAGAAAATAAAATAAGACAAAAACTACCAACTAAATCCGTAAGAGAAAATTATCCAAATATTGGCGAGTGGTTTGATGAAGAGGCTGAAAAAATCTTAGAATTAATTGATAGATTAAGATCTCTAAAAATTTATAATTGTTCCAAAGCCATTTTTGACTTCAGTTTTGCTCTTTTAGATGAATATGAAAATATCAAAAACTATAAATCGCAATATGACTTTACCGATTTGATAGTTAAAACTAGAAATTTGTTAGAAAACCCCGAAGTTGCTAATTGGGTTTTATATAAATTAGATGGTGGTATTGATAACATCTTAATCGATGAGGCTCAAGATACTGCACCTGATCAATGGGCAATAATAAAAGGGCTAACCGAAGATTTTTTCTCTGGAATTTCCAGATCAAATAAACAAAAAACTATATTTGCAGTGGGTGATAAAAAGCAATCAATTTATAGCTTCCAAAATGCCGATCCTCAACATTTTATTGATATGGGGGCTCATTATAAAGATGCAGTGGAGAAATCTCAAAGTGAGTGGGAAAAACTAAGCCTTCAAATTTCTTTCAGATCTACTAAATCAGTCCTAGACTGCGTAAATATGGTGTTTTCTACCGATTCTATGGCTAAAAATGGTGTAGTAGAAGAAGGTGAGGACATAACCCACCTACCATTTAAAGCAGGTGATGCTGGCAGAGTTGAGTTATGGCCGTTAGTTAGCTCTAAAGATGAAAAAAAGGAGTTAGAATTTACCCCACCAAATAGCAGAATAAGCATTGATTCTACTAGTTCAAGGCTTGCTAAATTAATATCTCTAAAAATTCATGATATGATTAAAAATAAAGAGATGTTACCTTCCAAAAATCGCCCAGTAACCGCTTCTGATTTCTTAATATTAGTTCAAACCAGAAGTAACTTTACAACAGAATTAGTAAGAGAACTCAAAAGATTAAATGTAAACACCGCAGGCTTAGATAGGGTTAAACTATCAACCCATATCGCTATTCAAGATTTAATCTCTCTAGCAGAATTTTTACTACAAAAAAATGATGACTTATCATTAGCAGAAGTCTTAAAAAGCCCGATATTTAATTTATCAGAAGATGATTTATACGATTTATGCTACAAAAGAACCTCAACTCTTTGGGTGAATTTAGGCAATAAAAAAGACCATAAAGAAATCTATAATAAAGCCTATCATAATCTTAAAGATCTGCTTGATATAACCGATTTTGTAAGACCTTATGAATTGTTTGAATATGTCTTAACCTCTCTTAATGCCAGAAAAAATATGGTTTCAAGGCTTGGTAATGAAGCAGAAGATGTTTTAAATGAGTTTCTAAATCTTTGTCTTTCTTTTGAACAAAACCATGTCCCAACCCTACAAGGCTTTTTATCATGGATGAAAGCTGCTGAAGTTGAAGTTAAAAGGGATATGGAGCAAAGCGATTTGGATGCAGTTAGAATTATGACCGTTCATGGCTCCAAAGGTTTGCAAGCCCCAATAGTTATAATCCCAGATATGTATAAGGCAAAGGATAGAAAAAGGGAAAAACTGCTTTGGAAAAAATCAGAAAATACCCCAATGATGTATTGGGCTCCTTATGCCGAAGATTATAACAATTATTGCAATGAAATATTTGATATTAATCATTCTTCACTAAAAGATGAATATAACCGCCTTTTATATGTGGCTTTAACCAGAGCCGAAGATAGATTATATCTCTGCGGTCATACTGGCAAAAAAGCTTACAAAGAAGATAAAGATTGTTGGTATAATTTTGTAAAAACCTCACTTTCAAAATATACTAATCCAATAACTGATAAATTCTTATCAAGCAATGATGCCTTAATTGATGAGAGTGAAATTTTAGTAATTGAGAATGAGCAAAGCTATTTTGAAGATAAAAAGCCCGTAGAAGCTCAAAAAACAGCTCATCAGGAGGTAGAAATTCCATCTTGGTTAACAACCAGACCAAATGATGAGCCAACCCCTCCAAAACCATTAACCCCATCTAAACCAGAAGATGAAGAGCCCTTCACAACTTCACCTCTTCATTTAGATGATGGTTACCGCTATAAAAGAGGTAATATCATTCATAAACTACTAGAAATTCTAACATTAGATAATAATACTGGTGATAAACATAAAATAATTGATGAGTATATTGCCATTAATGCTAGCGATATAAGTAATAAGTCTCAAGATAGGATCAAACAAGAAATATTATCTATCATTGATAATCCGAATTATGATTATTTATTCGCTAGTAATTCAAAAGCAGAAGTTCCTGTAATGGGATTAATCGGTGATAAAGTAATTTCAGGACAAATTGATAGATTAATAGAATTAGAAGATGAAGTTATAATCCTAGATTATAAAACAAATACTCCAGCCCCATTTGATATAAAAGATGTTCCTCTTGCTTATATAAAGCAATTATCAGCCTATAAATCAGTATTGCAAAGGATTTATAAGGATAAAGATGTAAGAGCTACGATTTTATGGACATCTATTCCAAATATTATGGAAATCCCTGAAGAATTATTATCGAAATATCAAGTCAAAGAATAAAATTTTTGCTTTGACCTTGTAATAAGCTTATTTTTGAACTATATATATTATATCTTGTTAATTTAATAATGAAGGAAAACAGCGATTGATAATGTAAAAGATACT
>DHQH01000106.1:13127-13470 GCA_002410125.1 Alphaproteobacteria bacterium UBA5343 | reverse complement strand
AATGTAAAAGATACGGATTTTGATGATGTAGTATTAGAAGAAAAAACTCCTGTATTAGTTGACTTTTGGGCAGAATGGTGCGGACCTTGTCGTCAATTAGGACCAATCTTAGAAGAAGTTGCAGGTGAAATGGGCAATAAAGTGAAAATCGTAAAAATGAATATCGATGAAGCTCCAAACACTCCAACAAAATATGGTGTTAGAGGTATCCCAACAATGATGTTATTTAAAGATGGTAAGCAAGTAGCAACTAAAGTTGGTGCAACTCCAAAATCTAAATTAGTGGAATGGCTAGAAGAAGTCTTATAAACTTCCAATATGTCATTCTCGAGCATCACAATAA
>DHQH01000106.1:11804-12899 GCA_002410125.1 Alphaproteobacteria bacterium UBA5343 | reverse complement strand
TCATTCTCGAGCATCACAATAACTTTTGTGTGCTCGGGAATCCAGTTCTATTGCGAAGCAATTCAACATAGCAATCTGGTTTATAACCAACACTTTACTTACAAAAAAACCTCCCAAATTTTGGGAGGTTTTTTATTATCTAATCTTTAGCACTTAATACCAAATAATCACCATTCTAAGAATGGCTAAGCATGGCTAGCAATCGCTAATGTTTCTGATTGTATTGGTTTATTAAGTAATATGCTCATCACTTTCACAAGTTCAACTTTTAATTCACTTCTCTTAACCACAATATCAACCATACCATGTTCTTTAAGATATTCAGCTCTCTGAAATCCTTCAGGAAGTTTTTCTCTAATGGTTTGTTCAATCACCCTAGCACCAGCAAAAGCAATCACACAACCTTTCTCAGCAATATGAATATCACCAATCATCGCAAATGAAGCACTAACTCCACCAGTTGTTGGATCTGTTAAAAGAGAAATAAAAGGAAGCCCCTTTTCTTTAACTTTAGCAATAGCAACTGTAGTTCTAGCCATTTGCATTAAAGAAAGTACACCTTCTTGCATTCTAGCACCACCAGATGATGTGATAGTTAAAAGCGGGATGTTTTTCTCTGCAGCAATTTCTGCAGCTCTTACTACACCTTCACCAACTTTAGTTCCCATAGAACCGCCCATAAATGCAAAATCAAAACAAGCAACTGATGTTTCAATACCACCAATTTTACCTGTTGCAACAATAATAGCATCTTCATTTCCAGTTTTTTTCTTAGATGCTTTAATTCTATCAGAATATCTTTTCAAATCTTTGAATTTAAGAGGGTCTTCTTTTACTTCAGGAATAGCTTCTTTATTGTATTTTCCGCCATCAAAAAGCATTTCTAGTCTTTTAATGGCATTAAGTTTTAAATGTTGATCACAATAATTACAAACATTTAAGTTTTTTTCTAATTCTTTAACAAAAAGCATATTTCCACATGATGGACATTTTACCCATAAATCATCAGCAATTTCTTTTACTTTAAGTTTCTTTACTTTTGGTCTTGCAAAATTTGTAATCCAATTCATAAAATTTACCTCTATTAATTAAAAC
>DHQH01000106.1:10840-11509 GCA_002410125.1 Alphaproteobacteria bacterium UBA5343 | reverse complement strand
ACTACTTAGAAAATAGTTCCTATCCTAAGGGGCATCTCTATTTTGAGAATAGTCCTGAAATCTTCGCTAAAAATTCATTTTTTTCTTCTTGTTGATATAAAGCTTTTAGCTCTTCTATCTTTTTAGTTAACTCTTGATTCTCTTTTTCTAGCTTTTCTTTATCTTTTTCAGCTATTTTATGACCTTTTTTCTCTTTTCTAAGCTCTCTTCTGGTTTTTCCAGAAAATGCCCAAGTAAAAAATGCCCCTAAAATATAGCCTAAAAACATAGCTATAATAATGGTAGTTGCTATACTTAATTGAAATTCAATAGATGTTGGCCATAAGCTTAGATCAACCACTTGTCTGTTAGAAACAGCAAAAGTAATAACAGCTATCAAAACAGGTAATCCAATTATCCATGAAATAATTCTTAGCATAGCAACTATCCTTATTTTTTATTTTAGCCTTCTTCACCATTAAGTGTATCGTGAAGTTTTTTACCAGTTTTAAAGAATGGAACAGATTTTTCTTCAACCATTACTTTTTCACCAGTTCTAGGGTTTCTGCCAACTCTAGGGTTTCTTTTTCTAACAGAAAAAGCTCCAAAGCCCCTAAGTTCAACACGATTACCCTTAGCTAAAGTATCAATAATTTCATCAAAGATTGTAGAAACAATTTTTTCAACATC
>DHQH01000106.1:9587-10675 GCA_002410125.1 Alphaproteobacteria bacterium UBA5343 | reverse complement strand
CGCGTGAAATAAATGAGGGTTTTTCTCAGCAATTATATTTATTAACTCAGATTTTGTCACGTTTTTACCTCTAAATTTTATTAATTATATTTAATTCATTTGTTAGCCCCGTTCTACATTATATAACATCAAAACGGAGCTAATTCAAATAAATATTATTTATTGTCTTTTTTTGCTAAAGCTTCACCTAAAATATCACCAAGTGATGCACCTGATTCATTATTAGAATATTCAGAAATTGCTTGTTTTTCTTCTTCAATTTCCATTGCTTTAATAGATAATGTAACCTTACGGTTTTTCTTATCCATAGTAGCAACTTTAGCTTTAACTTTATCACCAGCTGTAAATCTAGCAACATCTTGCTCTTTTTTATCTTTAGCAAGATCGCTTTGTTTAATTATACCGCTAACTTCGCCAACTTTAACTTCTAAATTGTCTCCATTAACATTTACAACTTCAGCCTCAACAATAGCACCTTTTTTGATGTCATCCATAGCACCAGCATAAGGATCTTCACTTAATTGTTTAATCCCTAAGCTAATTCTTTCTTTTTCTACATCAACATCGATGATTTTAGCTGTGATTTTTTGACCTTTTTCATAGTTCTTAACTGCTTCTTCGCCTGATTTTTCCCAAGAAATATCAGATAAGTGAATCATACCGTCGATTTCATCAGAAAGACCTATAAATAAGCCAAATTCAGTAATATTTTTGATTTCGCCTTCAATTTCTTGTCCAACTGGGTTTTCTTCAACAAATTTAGCCCAAGGATTTTCAGAGCATTGTTTAATACCAAGAGAGATTCTTCTTTTTTCAGAATCAACTTCTAAAACCTTAACTTGAACTTCTTGAGTTGCAGAAACAATTTTACCTGGGTGAACATTTTTCTTAGTCCAGCTCATTTCTGATACATGAACTAAACCTTCAATACCAGATTCAAGTTCAACAAAAGCACCATAATCAGTAATGTTTGAAACTTTACCAGTAAATACATCACCAATTTTATATTTGCCTTCAACATCTTTCCAAGGATCTTCTTCTAACTGTTTCATACCCAAAGAAATTCTTTGATTATCGCTGTTAAACTT
>DHQH01000106.1:0-9354 GCA_002410125.1 Alphaproteobacteria bacterium UBA5343 | reverse complement strand
ATATCGCTGTTAAACTTAATGATTTGAACTTTAATTGTTTGACCAACACTTAAAACTTCTGATGGATTGTTAATTCTTTTCCATGAAATATCAGTAACATGAAGAAGACCATCAACACCACCAAGGTCAATAAATGCACCATAATCAGTAATGTTTTTAACAACACCGTCAAGAATTGTTCCTTCTGCTAAATTATCAATTAATTCAGCTCTAGCTTCTTCTCTTGTTTCTTCTAATACTGCTCTTCTAGAAACAACAATGTTTCCACGAGCTTTATCCATTTTTAAGATTTGGAATGGTTGTTCAACACCAAGAAGAGGTGTAACATCTCTAATAGGTCTAATATCAATTTGAGAACCAGGTAAGAATGCAACCGCACCATTAAGATCAACAGTGAAACCACCTTTAACTTTACCAAAGATAACACCGTTAACTCTCTCACCTTTATCAAGAGCTTTTTCTAAATCATTCCAAGCTTCTTCACGTCTTGCTTTTTCTCTAGATAAGATTGCTTGACCGTCTTTGTTTTCATATCTGTCAACGAAAACTTCAACTTCGTCACCAATTTTAATTTCTGCATTATGTCCGAATTCTTTTAATGGAATTCTACCTTCAGATTTAAGACCAACATCAATTGTTGCACAGTCGCTATCAAGAGCGATAACTGTACCTTTAAGCACTTTGCCTTCAATAGATTCGCTTTCGCCAAATTGCTCATTTAATAATTCTTCAAAATTTTCTGTAATTTCTGGGAATTGTTCAGCTGTATTTGTAGCCATAGAAATACCTTACTTTTTAGATTTTTGCCAACCCTTACTTAAAATTAAGATATTTAAGTTTTTATGGGCGGACTTGCATGTATTAACAAAATACACAAATTCCATGCCAAATTTATGCATTAAGAAAGTTATATAGAAGTTGAAGAAAAAATCAAGACTTATTTTTAATAATTTTCATTGCTTTTTCAAGGACTTGTTCGCGAGATAGATTGGAGGTATCAATAATAATTGCCCCATCTGCAGGTTTGCAAGGTGCTATATTCCTGCTTGCATCCCTTTCATCCCTTGCTTTTAATTGTCTAAACACTTCTTGATAATCAGACTCTAAGCCTTTTTCTTTATTCTCTTTATGTCGTCTCAAAGCTCTAACTTGTGGGCTAGCAGTTATAAATAATTTTATATCTGCATCAGGGCAAATAACTGTCCCAATATCGCGGCCATCAAGTATTGCCCCTTTGGGATTTTTAGAGAAATTCACCTGAAAATCATATAAAAAGTCTCTAACTTCCTGATAAACAGCTATTTTTGAGACGTTTATGCTTACTTCTTCTTCTCTAATTTTAGGATTCGCAGTTAATTTTAATAATTCATTGTCGCTAATGTTAGTTATTTGATTGATTATACTGTCTTTGTCGTCACAATCTATGCCTTTTTCTATCATATATAGGGTAACAGCTCTATATAATGCTCCGGTATCAAGATATTCATAACCTGTTTTTTTGGCTAAAAGTTTAGCTAATGTTCCTTTGCCAACTCCGCTTGGGCCATCGATTGCGATGATCATAATACACTCCTTGTTTTTGTCTAAATTTTAATTAACATTACAATAATGTGAAACTTATAACACTGCCTTAATTCTGCCTCAAATATATACTATTATAAAATCATAAAAGCAATAAATGAAAGATTAATTTATGAGAAAATTACTAACATATGTTTTATTAAGTCTTTTTTTTGTATCTGCAGCCTCAGCTCAGACAATGAGTTTTAATGATCCATTGTTCTCACCAGGTAAAACATTTGCTCCTGTAGTCATGAGTAATACTGGTAGAGTAGGTAAGAAAGCGACTAAAAAGAAAGTTGATACTTCAAAAACATATACTCATACAATAATAGAAGAATCTTTCCCAGAGCCATTAGTTGATGAGCCAACAGATGAATCCTTCTTAGAATATGATCTAACATATACTGAAGACACAATCGTGATAAAAACCACTCTTGGTAGGATTATAGAGCTTTCAATCCTTGAAGAAGAAGGTACAATGTGGAATTTTGATTATGATGATTCAATGATAACTTATGTACAAGATGAAAAATATGGTGAAGATTTATCATTATTCTTCTATGCTTCTAACTATGGAGAAACAGAGATCTTCTTAGATTCAGTTGCAACAGATGAAGGTGATTTAATTAGAAGAATAATTGTTAAAGTAGAAAATATTGAAGAAACAGAATAATATGATTATTAGGCTTTATATAAAAAGAGAGAGCATATCTCAAAACTCAAATCTTGAATTAGATAAATCACAATCTCATTATCTAAAAAATGTTATGAAAAGAAATATAGGTGATGAGTTGTTGGTTTTTAACGCTAGTTCTGGTGAATTTCTTTGTGAAATAAAAGAGCTATCCAAAAAATCTGCGATACTTAATGTTAAGAAACAAACAAAAGAACAATATAATAGTCTTCCATTAGAAATCTATTTTGCTCCCGTAAAAAAGAACCCAACTGATATAATAATCGAAAAATCAACTGAACTTGGTGTAACTGACATTCAGCCAGTTTTTACGGATAATACGGTTATAAATAGAGTAAATACCGACAGGCTCACATCAATTGCTATAGAAGCCTCTGAACAATCTAGAAGATTAGACATTCCAACTATCCACTTAGAAAAAAAACTAAAAGATGTTATTTCTAACTGGGATAAAAATAAAATTTTATATTATCTTGATGAAACAGGAGAGGGGAAAAATCCTAAGTCAATACTTCAAAAAAATGATAAAATACCATGTTTCTTAATAGGTCCAGAAGGTGGATTTTCTAAAAAAGAATTGGAATTATTGAGAAAACTAGACTTCACAACAGCTATTAGTCTTGGAAATAGAATATTAAAAGCCGAAACAGCTTGTATCTCGGCTTTGTCAGCTTATCATTCTTTAATTAGTAATTGGAAGTAATTAACCAAATCTATCAAAGAATCTAATACACCTTATTTCTTCTTCTTTTCTATATTCATTTACAGATTTTTTTATTAATCCATGAAACTTATCTTCTGTTCTTTTATTTGGACATCTAATACCAACAATACCAATCTGTCCCATTATATTTAATAATCTTTTTATTTCAGGTTTTTGTGCAGGAACTTCTTGTAACTTCATTCTATTTTTAGCTACTGTAAATCTAATATTATCATTGGTTTCTATCAATAGATACTCACCTTTCTTAGATTTTTTTCTCTTATGCTTCAATATATTTTCATGTTTAGAGCATTTTTCTGCAATACAGTCTATATCAGCATTAGAACATCTAAGATATGTAGTTTCCAAATTTATTAATTTACCTTTTTTCACACTTCTTTTCCTGTATAAATATTCAAAATTCCTAGAATTATAGTTATTTTTGTTTATTTTGTCAATTATTAAAATACTCTCGTAAAATCACAAAAATTTGCAATAAATTAATATATTTAATATTATACTTAAATTAAGTTCGACAATATAACTTTAAGTAAGGGTTTATATATGAAAATATTAATAGCTGACGATCATGAGGTCTTCCTAAAAGGTTTACAACTATCACTCTCTGATCTAGATGAAAGTGTTAACTTTATAGAAGCAAGAGATTATAATGATATTTTTGATAAAATAAAAAAAGAAAAATCATTTGATTTAATATTGACTGATCTTGCAATGCCAGGAATTGCTTGGGATTTAGCAATAAAGCAAATTAAAGAAGTTATGCCAGATACACCAATTGCTATCCTATCTGCTGTTTACGATAAAGAGACAGTATTAAAAGCTCTAGCTATCGGTGTTTCAGCTTTTATTCCTAAAACTTCTTCAAATAGGGTAATTAAAACAGCCATTGATCTAATCTTTGCAGGTGGAGTTTATGTGCCCTCAGAAATTATTAATTCTGATGATTCAAGCGAAGAATTTGCTATTCTGAAACAAGTAAATAATGCAGAAAGCAACATTCCTCTAACTCCAAGACAAATGGATGTATTGAAACTAATTGCTAAAGGGCAGTCAAATAAGATAATTGCTGCAGAATTAGGTTTAACAGAAGGCACAGTAAAGCTCCATGTAACTTCTATTTTAAAATCTCTAAAAGTTTATAATAGAACAGGTGCAATAATTGAGGCTACCAAATTAGGATTAAAATTCTAAAAGGATAATTAATGACCCGTTATATAGATATAAAAGCGTTAGAGAAAGAAGAAAAAGCCTTTGGAACTAAAGCTATGAAAAAGTTTTTTGAAGATTTTTGCGATAGCTATGCCTCCGTCAAAATAGGGTATATGCAAGAGTTTCTAAAAGATAAAGAATATCTCAAAATAAGAGCAGAAGCTCATGTTTTAAGGGCTGCATTTTTATCATTTGGTTTTGATAAATTAAATAAAATTGCTAAAGATATTGAAAGCACTATTGATAATAAAAATTACGAACCTCTTGAAACATTAGTAAAAAACATTAAAATAGATTATGAAAAAACCATGATTGAATTTAAAAGGTTACGACCTAAATATTTTAAATAAAAGAGTTTAGATAATGGGTAAAAATGAACTTTCCGCAAAAATAAATTATAAATTATCTCCTCCTGCTTATATGAGGGCAATATATTCATGGTATTATTCAAAAGAAAAATTAGTTCCATTCTTTGATAACAAAATATTTATGAATATCACCAGCTTTTTCTACAGAAATAAGCTCATAGATGAACTTTTAAAAGATATCAAAATAGGCTCAAATGTTCTTCAAGCGGGAGCTACTTACTCAGATCAAATTACCAAATTAGCAGAAAAAATAGGCGAAACAGGCAATCTAACAATCTTAGATATTTGCCCTACTCAAGTCAGGAGGTGGCAT
Organism: Alphaproteobacteria bacterium UBA5343; assembly: GCA_002410125.1. Classification (GTDB taxonomy): domain Bacteria; phylum Pseudomonadota; class Alphaproteobacteria; order RF32; family UBA5343; genus UBA5343. The sequence continues at coordinate 4,483 of DHQH01000106.1, read as the reverse complement.
AAAAAACTAATAGCTTATAACAACGCTAACATTGTTCATAAAGATATAGAGAGTAAACTTGCCAAAAAATATGATGCAGTCATCTGTTTTATGCTTCTTCATGAGTTGCCAGATGCTAAAAAAAGCCGAGCAATAAATAACCTTTTAAAGTCGCTCGATGAAAAAGGCAAGCTAATCATTATCGACTATCACAATCCTGCGAATAATAATCCATTAAAATATATTATAAGACCTATAAATAGACTTTTTGAACCATTTGCTGAGGCTTTATGGAAGAAAACTATTAAAGACTTTGTGATAAATCAGGATAATTATCGTATTAGGACCCAAATCTACCTAGGTGGAATCTATCAAAAAACCATTATTTATAAAAAAGTTTAACTCATGATGCTCTAGGCTATGTCCGTCATCATTCTTCGCCTGGGATGCCCTCTTTGAGATAGAAGTCTTTCAACTGTCTGTGAAATTTCATCTTGATATTTTGCCTCAATCACTTCCATAACCTCTTGTTCTTTCTCGCTTAATGCATGGGAAATACCAATAAATTCATAATATTCTTGAGATTGTTCTATCATCTTGCGACCAAGTCTCTCATTTCCTTGAGCAATATAAATACTTCCAAGTTTATAATTAGCATTAGCAATAATTTGTCGATCTTCTTTCTTATCAGATAAAGATAAAACATTTTGATAGGCCCAAATTGCTTTATTTTGAGTGTTATGAATTAGATAATTATCAGCCAATCTACTCCAAGCATTTACATTCTTTGGCTGTAACTCAGTCGCAAGTTCTAATGAGTTAACTGCTAAATTACCATCACAAAGAGAAGCTAATGTTCCAAAGTCACAGGAAAGTTCAGCTGCATCATTTAATGTCTGAATTTTCATAGGACCATAACTCATAGCAGTCCCTTTATTAATTTTAATATCAATTTTTTCTTCTAATAGCATTAATATAATAGAAGGATCACCATTCGCTAATAATTCTAATGCTTGTTGTTCCCCGTCAGGACTACCATGATGAGCTAAAATTTCTCTAAATTCTCCACTATTTGACATATTAATAACATTATGAATGGCAGAAACTAGTTGTAGAATCTCCTCTTCAGAGGCCTTCCCTCCAGTTTTATACATTAAGGCTTGAGCAATTTTGTAATCATCAACTTTTCTAACAATCATATCCATTACAAGTCCAGTAAGCTCGCTTAAATCTTGCTCCTTTTGTTGATATGATGCAGTTTTTAATCCAAATCTTTCACTAATACTCATATCCTTATGTTCAGCTTCTTTATTCCAGTCAAGTTTTTGCTTGCGTTTTTCTTTTTTATTTTCTTTTTCTCTAAGTTGCTCAACTTTTCTAAATTCTTCTTCCTGTATTTCTTTTTGTTGGGATACAAATATATTTTGCTCTTCTTCTTTTTCTTTGGCGAGTAATTCTCTTGTTTTCTCTTTTTCTTCTTCTAGCTTTCTCTTGTATTTTGCAGTTTCTTCAGAACTAATAGAATTCCCAACATTACCAATCATCTTAGAGTTAGAAACAATCATTGATTTGATATAAAGAATACAAAGCATTAACAATAGCAACATAAATGCTGCCCCGATTAACACAAAAGAAGTTACTTTAATAGAATCCATACCTCCAAGTGAACCACCAAGCCTATTAATTATCTCGCTAATATTGTAGATCAGGTCAAACTGCCCTGTTGCAGGACCAGTTGTTGCATCAGTTGTTAAACCTGTTAAAGATTCCATTTACAACGCCCCTTTTTCGGTATATAAAATATCTACAATATAGATTATACTACATTTATAGACAAAAAACACCTTTTTTTTATTAAAGTTTTCTTTCAATTAGGTGGTATTTTAGGTGAAATAGATTAAAAATGGGTTACTTTCAGCAAAGAAAAAACAAAACAAGAAATACAAAACTATTATTTATAGTAATGACGGTCTTATTGTTATGTTCTTTTTTGGGGTTTAGCTCATCCACGAGTTCTTTTTATGGATTCGTTAATGAGTACAGAATCCAATATCTAATAATCTCAATAGTTATAATGCTACTAAGTCCTATTTTTCATAGATGGTACACCAATCTTTTTGCTTTTGTTGTTTTTATAATCAACTTAACAGCTATTCTATCAAGTTCTAATTTATTTATGAGTAAAAATACATTAAAAGACACTGATAAATTATTTAAAATTTATTATCATAATAATGTGGTTAGTGAATATGATACCTTAATGCAAATAAAGCATATAAACCCAGATATATTCATCTATACCAATAAAACTCCAGTAAGTGATAATCTAAAACAAGAATTATCGGCTTTTAGCTCTTTAAATATTGCAAAAACCAAAAATGGTGAAGATATTGTTTTTGGTTCAAAATATGAAGCCTTAGACATTGGACATATTCCATTTAACAAAAATGAAGAAACAATTGCTACTTGGGCAACCTATGAAGCTAATAATAGGGTTTTTACTGTTATTGCCGTATCAATGCCTCCAATAGAACATCTCTATAAAAGAGCCAATAAAGACCTAATCAAATATCTCCAAGATTTTATTATCAGTCGTGATGAGCCAGTTGTTATACTTGGTGATTTTTCATCTTCTCCTTGGTCAAAATATTTAAGAGAATTAAAAATTAAAACCAATTTAACCCATAAGAGTGGACAAACTTTAAGTTATCCATCCTATATTCCATGGTTTTTAAGATTATCTAATTTCAGTTTATTTGCCCACGAAGGTATCAAGATTATAGATATTACAACAGGAGCTAAAACCAATTCAGATCATATTCCTGTTATCTCAAAAATAGCTATTCCAAGATTTAATTAATATTGTTAATTTCTTCTTTGATTCTTTCAATGAAATTAGCATTTTCAGGATGTTTTTCTAGATATTTAATAGCTCGCTCCATATTAAATATCGCATCTTGCGGCTTGTTTTTTTTCAAATCAATAATACCCAGATTGTAATAATCAATAGCAATTGCTTTTGCTCTATCCAAATCTTTCTCAATCTCTAAAGACTTTAATATATAAGCTCTTGCATCTGATAGCTTATTTTGATTTAGATATATCACTGACAAATTAGAATATAAGTTAGAAATATAGCCTTGGAATTGTTTACCATCAATCACCTCAATAGCATCTTGCAAAATCTTTATTGCTTTTTGATATTCTTCTTTCTCAATATGAATATTACCAATTAATTCTGATGTTTCACTAACCCCTCTATAGTCATTTTTTTGCTTATATATCTTTAGAGCTTTATTAGCATATGACAAACCTTGTTTTTCATCTTTTTTATCACTATACACCCTAGCAATATTTTCAAAGTTATAAGCAAGAGCAATATCATTTTCATAATTTTTATTTATATTCATTGCCTCATTAAAATTATATATAGCCTCATCTAATTTTTTTTCTTGATGGTGAGTTAAACCTATTAAATTATAAGCACTTGCAATGTCTTGAACACTGTTCATTTCAATTGATTTTTGTAAATATCCCTGATGCCATCCACGAGCCGCTAAAAAATCATATCTTGCAGCGCATATCATTCCAATTTGTCCATGAATTTTTGCCTCTTTAACTTTTAATTTTTCTTTTGTATAAATTTTCCAAACATATCTAAACATTTCTTCAGCTATATCCAAACTATTAGACATTCTATAAATTACACCAAGATTTTGATAGCAATATGCTCTCTCACCTAAAAAATCATAATAGTCGAACACATCTCTTGCTAGTTTACATTGCTCAGTCGCTTCATATAAATTACCATCAAATCTCGCAATCAATGACATAAAATAATAGGATCTAGCCGCTGTTTTTTTGTAATTTTCATAATTTATTAAATTTAGAATTCGTCTAAATTTAAACTTGGCTTTTATTGTAAAATAAAACTCATCAGAAAAAATCTTCTCAAGCGATTTAAGTGCAGTTTCAAAGTTACCAATTGCATAATAACAAACTCCTTTCTCTACTATTGCATCAATAAATAATGGTTTTATCTTTAATGCTTTATTGTAGTAATAAATGGCCTTGTTATATTCCTTCTGATTAAAATAAAGTCCTCCAATAAAGTAATTAGTCCTTGCAGAAACAGGGTATTTTTTTAGCAATTTTATTGCATATTCATATTTTGCAAAAATCAAATATTTTATAGCCAGTTTTGCACTTATTCTTGTTTGTTTGTTAAAACCATAAGCCCTATACACCAAAAACCTAATCAGTTTATAAAATTGCCAACTAGAAGGGCAAATATCATCTTCTTGTTCAAAATATTTCACAAACGAATTTTTAATTCCCAATTTATAAAATTGCATAACTTTTGTATTAAACATATATTTTACAAATATTAAAGGTGTAACTATAAAAATTATAGAGATAATCAATGACATTTATTAAAATCCACTCTTTAAAAAACTTAACTCTATGTTAGTTAATTTATGTTCTTCTGTAAATATGTATATTT
>DHQH01000051.1:3525-4406 GCA_002410125.1 Alphaproteobacteria bacterium UBA5343 | reverse complement strand
ATAGAGGGGGGAATAAGCATCATGGATTTTGTGGATTCTTCCAATTCTCTTTTATTTTTAGTAAAAAGGAAGAATATTATTATGACTTGTTCGAAAGCATTTATGCCAACTGAATATAATTGAGAAAAAATTTCAAGGTCCTTTTCTATATTTCTTGAAACAATATTAATTTGTCTAGCAAAGCCTTTAATACTAGCTTTTACTTCGTAATCCTCTTGAGATAATCCTTTTTTTGAGAAATTTTTTATTTCTATATTAAAGTTGTCGGTCTTTTCTTTTAACCCGTCAAGTGACTTAATTAGATTATTTACATAGGTTATTGATTCTGTTATGCAATTTATATCTTCTGCGAGGTCAAAAATTGTGTCTGGTTCAATTTTTCCTTTGTATAATTCAAATTCAGAACTTTTGCATGATTTGTTGCATAAAATTTGGGAAATTTTATTTTTTGCTTTAATTGTTAGTTTCTGGTTTTTAGGTATCTCAATTCTCCATCTTTTCTTAGTTTTCTTTAATGTATGCTCATTTATCACTTGCCAGTATGTTTCCATGGTATCTGGGAAATGTGCCACCAATATAATTGGGATTTCTAGATTTAACCAGTAATTATAATGGATATTAGAAACATAATAAGTAATTTTCTTTTCAGATATATTAAAGTTTCCTTTGCCTGTTTTTATTTGAACAGCAACAAATTTTCCATTTGGATTTCCTTCCTCTGATTGCTCAATGAAAGCATCAAGGCCCACATCCACTATTGGTTGTTCTCTGAAAATCCAACCAAATTCTTTGGTAATAATTCGGTCAGTTTCAATAACACCTAATCTTTCAGTATTATCGTATCTCATTTCTTATTCAGTTAATGAACGCTAACGTCCCGG
>DHQH01000051.1:0-3391 GCA_002410125.1 Alphaproteobacteria bacterium UBA5343 | reverse complement strand
GCCACGGCTGGCGTATATAGCTCCGTTAGCAGTTGTTGTTATTCTGATAATCTTTTTAAAATCAAGAATATTTAAGAAAAGGACAATTCTTGATTTATAATTGGTCATTTTCTTCTTTCATTTCAATAGCGTATAATTTTATTCTATCACTTTTTTCAAAAATTTTGTTTGCAGCATAAAAGTTATCAATTTCTTCGATATCCAACCAACGAGAACCAATCATATTTGAATTAAATAACTCCTCAAATATTCCGCTTGTAAAAGATTGCCCTTTAATTAATTTCCTATCTATCCGGTCATGATTCTCAGACATTTCGATTGCCCTACATAATGGAACATGATACCCTGTAGACATAAGTTTACTATCTGAATCTTGAATTCTATCTGTTGGGCGAATAAAGCCTGTACAATATGGCAATCTATATTTTGACGGAAATTTTTTCCCCTCATATGATTTACAAAATTCATTATCACAGATATATGATTTCATTTTTATCATTTGTTCTTTTAAACCTTGGTTCTGGGACATATATAAAACACCCTTATTCCAAATTTTGTATTGCAAAAAAACTACCCTTACCTTACTATTAACTAAATCGTATTGTTCATAAATTAAATCAGTTCCTGTGATGTGCTCTGGTTTGTCTGGATGTAAAAAACGAATTCGAAGAATATTTTTGTCTTGAAGTTTGAAATCTATGAAATTATCATTCTCAAAATGTTTTGACGCATAATCTGTTCTATCAATTTTGCTATAATCCCTATTCAGTATCCGGTTTTCGGTTAAATGGATTGGATTTAAGTTTTCTCTGGCAACCTGGTGTTCAATCAATCTGCGCTGGATGGTTTTCTTAGTTGGGTTTATCTCTAACAATTTTTCAAGACGTACAATCTCTTCCTCAATCAAATCAATTGCCTCTATTTTTTTTTCAGATTCTTCTGATTGTATTTCAGCCGTTTCTTTATAGTATTTAACTAAATCACTTTCATTTTTTTTAGTTAAAAGTTGAATTACATCGTTATATACATTTGGGCTATGTTCATACATTAAGCCAATTGCATTTTCATATGTAGGCGGTTGTTTTTTTTTAACAGCAAGATGTAATAAATCCCTATGAGCAACTATTGTTTGAAAAGCTTTATCTCGTCTTTCTTCTAGGGGTATTTTTTCATCATTAAAGTAACTCATAATATATTTTAATTAGTTTTATATTTGGGAAAAGTGTGGAATGCTCGTTTCAATAACTGCTAACGGTGAACTATATGTGGCGGAGTGGATTACGTGATACTTTCCTGTCAAGATACCACCTAACTACGAGCGAGTGATTAGGCTCATAATTAGCACTTTCCCCACTCTGACATATATAGATTGTTAGCGGTTTGTGCTTTCTATTTCTCCAATATCAATCAAGTGCTTTCTAATTATCGTTCCCATATCAACGAGTAGTTCATTTTTGACATCTGCACTTAATTGTCTTGTGTGGATTACAAGTTTTTTACGGTCAAGACTGTAATGCAAAAAGAACCAGTTTCCTTTGTTGTACCAAAATTTTCCATTTTCGTCTCCTGCATAAGTAACTCCAAAAATATCGTCAATTTCCCTAATGTCGTCATTATTTTTAATGTAGTCCGAACAAGCTAAAACAACAACTGGAAAATCTTGAATGAATTTTGAAGATTTAAAAAGCATCTTTCTTGCTGGTATTCCACTTTTATCAGCATCCGATGTTTTTAACATTGGAGCATCATTTATTTCTGTTGTAAAAGAGTGCTTTAAAAAGTCCACGTAATACGGTTGACTTTCATTTGCTCTTATAATTTCAGAGAGCTTTTGATACTTACTCCAAGTATTTTTTCCCCAACCTGCTCTTAGTGGATGGTTATGGTCAACTGGATAGTCCAAAACTTCACAAGTGTCAGTCTCAATATGATTTAACCAACTTAAAGCATTGTCATTATACCATTTCCTGCCAATTGTGTCATTCGTATCTATTGCAGATTCTTTACCAATCAAAAGAGTGTTAGAATTTGGGTTGCCAGTTCCGATATAATAGTTTCCAACTCCTTTGCTTACAAAATTTTTAAATTTATCTCCGTACATTTCAAATATTTGACTGGTTAAACTATAAAACTAAACGTGCTATCTGAGCAAGCTTATCTTTGTCTGTATCATTAAGAAATGCAATGTCTTCGGTAAAAAATACGGGGATATTTGTCCCATTAAGAATAAAATGTCCGTCTTTCTCTGAATCTGGATTAACCCACCTGTCTGCACCAAAAATCAAGTCCCTGCAGATAGTCCCGAAAAAGAAAATTGCAACAGGTTGTACTTTTACAATAGTTTCATAAGTAAGTTCAAGTTGTTCTCTAATAAAGTCGCTATTGGTACGTAGAAGCAAATCTCTGTCATTTTCTCTAGCATAAAGTAGGTTTGTATGAGAATACCCTTTTTCTAAAGTGTCTGAAAATGCTTCTAAATTCTTAAAATAGTCTGGGGCATCATCTCTTTGGTACAAACTACCATACAGCAATGACTTTTCATCATCGCTTTTCAAAAACACGTCATCGTCTCCTGGCTCATAAGAAGGATTAATTCCTACATACAAAACACTATCCTTAACGCCATCAGCCGAAAAAATTGGTCGTCTGCTAATTATTTCTGTATCTACTGAATCTGAATATTTAGACCAAATATTAGCAAGTGCGCCGGAAATTCTATTATTTTCATTTAAATCAAAGAAAATTGAAGATTCTATTGCTTCTTCGCTTTCGCTTGCATTTGTTTCTGTCTGTTCTTCTATTGCTTTTTCTTTTTTACTGCCCCTTAACAGATTAAAGGCTTTCTTTGCTAATGCACCCACATTTGCACCAATGACGCCATATAATCCTTCTGATTTTCGTTTTTCAAATTTTTGCAGTGTGTCGAGATAATATTTCTTTTTCATTTCGCCCAAACTATCGGAAAGAATCTCTAAACACTCTTTTAGTTTTAGTAGGTATATGTCTGATAATTCATTTTCTAGTCGATTTTTGTTCTTTTCTAAGCTTTTTGTCCCTATATCAAGTTTGTTTGCCCATTTTTTAGTTTCAAGAACACTTATTAAGTAATTAATTTGTTCCAAAGTCGGAGCATCTGTGTTTATATCCAAAGCTTCTCTAATTGAAGCTTGTAGTTCAACAATATATTTTTCCAAATACTCTTGTTGTTCTTTTTCTTGTTGTTCTTTAAAAATACGTTCTTGTAATTCCTGTTCTGCTTTATTTTGCCTTTTTTGTTCTTGAAGCATTTTTCTTTGCATTTCTTTTTCTGCTTCAATTCGTGCAAGGTTTGCTTGGTGTTCTAATTGTGCTTTTGATGGCTTTGGTGGTGTGTTACCGGCAATAAAATATG
>DHQH01000102.1:9979-10124 GCA_002410125.1 Alphaproteobacteria bacterium UBA5343 | reverse complement strand
TACTTTTGATCGATTGCTCTCTGCCTCATATAATACAGAGGTAAATGTTTTTAACTTTGACACTTATATATTTGTTAAAGCTATTAGGTTGTGCAGATGTTGGTTAAAATTTATCAGATTGATGTGCCTAAAATCTATCTCTTAT
>DHQH01000102.1:3604-9749 GCA_002410125.1 Alphaproteobacteria bacterium UBA5343 | reverse complement strand
GTGCCTAAAATCTATCTCTTATAATCAAATATTATGAGTTTTTATTAAAAAATCCTTCAGCTATTAGGATAAACAGATATTCGCACAAAACCCATCAGTTATTAAAAGATTTATAACTCTGCTAAGACTTCTTCTGAATGTTGTTCATTGCCCTTAGCCTTAGACCAGATTTTTGCAATATTTCCCTGTTCATCAATTAAAAATGTTGCTCTTTGAATACCCATATATTCTCTACCATACATAGATTTTTTAACCCAAACACCATATTTATTGCAAACTCTACCATCTTCATCCGCACCAAGATAAAAAGGTAATCCAAATTTTTCCCTAAAATTAGCATGCTTTTTAGCTGAATCTTTTGAAATACCAATAATTACAGCGTTTTTATCACTAATTTTTTTGTAATTATCTCGGAAGCCACAAGCCTCTTTAGTGCAACCAGGAGTGTTGTCTTTAGGATAAAAATATAGAACAACTTTTTTTCCTAAAAAATCTTTTAAGGAAATTTTTGGTTCCGTATCAGTAGTGATTGTAAAATCTGGGGCTTTATCGCCAATTTCTAATGTCATTTCTATAACCTTTTTAATAATTGAATAAATATTTATAATAATTATATATCCATTAGAGAGACGTTTTTAAAGTTTATATTTGATTTTTTTAATAAAAAAGGGGGATATGATGTTTGGTGATGGAAAAATTAAAAATATCGATATGCATGGTGTGTTAGATAATGATTTAAAAGAGCTTAACTATAAGCAATCATACTCAGTTGATGGCTATAAATCAATATGCTCAGGATTTGTAAAAAGAAAGAAAAATAGCTTCAAAAACACAAAGTGGAAGGTGCCGCTTTCCCGCTGGGATCTCTTAGATTAAGTTCTAGGGGTAGCTTTGTTGTCGATTATTTTGCTTAAGTAGTAGTTCCTACTAGTCGCAAACAATCTCCTAAAATATACCTCCTATAACATAATCTAAGTTGAGTTATTATCTGACTCAATATAATGCAATCAATTAATGGGGATAGGTCGCAAACAATCTCCTAAAATCTATCTCCTATAACATAATTTAAGCCGAGCTATTGTCTGTCTCATATAATACAATCAATTAATAAGGGAGGTCGCAAAAAATTTCCTAAAATCTTATATAAAATAAAAGAAAGGGCTTATTTTGAGTCCTTTTTATTTTTGTCTTGAAATTTTGTATTTAAAGAGTTATATTGAACATATGTTCATAATGGAGATATTAATATGCCAAGAAGAAGACGATGTAGATTTATACAAAACAGGCCAATAGTTAATCTGTATAAGCCTTGCGGTATTCCGCAAAGAGACATTAAAATCCTAACTCTATCTTTAGAAGAATTAGAAGCTATTAGATTGGTGGATATGGAGAAGATGGAGCAAACGGAGGCTTGTAAGTTAATGGATGTTTCAAGGCCTACTTTTTCAAGAGTTTTATCTTCTGCTAGACGGATTATAGCAGAGGCTTTGGTTGGTGGTTATGCCCTTAGTATTGAAGGTGGAGATTTTAAGCATATTAATGATAAAGATAATTTGGAGGAAAGTGAAATGACAAAAATTGTTGTTAGTGCAATGGGTGAAGATTTAGATGCAAAAGTTGATGGTAGATTTGGTAGATCTAATCAATTTATATTGGTGGATAGTGAGAGTTTAGAATTTGAAGTGATTGACAATAGCGGAGTTAGTGCGATGGGTAGTGGTGCTGGTATTCAGACTGCAGAAATGATTATAAAAACTGGTGCTAAGATTGTGTTAACAGGTGCGGTTGGTCCAAAAGCATCTGCTGTACTTAATGCTGGTGGTGTTAAATATTTTGAAGGTTATAATGGTATGAGTGTTAAACAAGCTGTTGAGAAGTTCAAAGCGGAGTAGCTAATATGAAGATTGCTGTTGCAAGCGGAAAAGGCGGAACTGGTAAAACTACAATTTCAGCAAGTTTAGCCTCGATTTGGAATGGAGATTTGTTGGCTGTTGATTTGGATGTTGAAGAACCTAATTTACATTTATTTCTAAAGCCTGAAATACAAGATAGCAAAAAAATCTATGTTGAAGTGCCAAAAATTGATGGTGATAAATGTATTGCTTGTGGCAAATGTGCAGATATTTGTAATTTTAATGCTTTTAGTACGGTTGGTGATAAGGTTTTAGTATTTTCTGAGATGTGCCATGCTTGTGGTGGTTGTTTTAGAGTATGTCCTGTTGGGGCGATGACTAGAGATAAAAGAGAAATTGGTGAGGTTATTACTGGTGCAAAGGATAATATCGATTTTATTATGGGTAAGCTTAGAATCGGAGAGGCGATGAGTCCACCTTTGATGAGAGAGATAAAGAAAAATATTAAAACAAAAAAAGATATTATAATTGATGCTCCTCCAGGGACTAGTTGTCCTGCGATTAATGCGGTGATGGATTGTGATTTTATTGTGATGGTTACAGAGCCTAACCCTTTTGGTTTTCATGATATGAAATTAGCAAGGGAGGCTTTTGATACATTAAATATTAAGATGGGAGTGGTGGTTAATAAGGCTGGAATTGGTAATAGGGATGTTTATGATTATTGTGAAAAAACAAATTTACCAATTTTAGGTGAAATACCATTTGATAGAAAAATTGCTAGTGCTTATTCAGATGCAAAATTAATTAGTGCAGTGTCAGAAGAATATAAAAATATCTTCTTAAAGATAAAAGAGGAGATAAAAAAATATGCGTGAGATTACTATAATTAGCGGAAAAGGTGGAACTGGTAAGACATCAATAACTGCAGCTATAGCTAGTTTAGCAAAAAAACATATAGTTTGTGATTTGGATGTTGATGCATCAGATTTACATTTGTTATTAGCTCCTGAAATTGAAAAACAAGAGAGTTTTATTTCTGGTAATGAAGCAATAATAAATAAGGATGAATGTATTGCTTGTGGTAAATGTAAGGAAGTTTGTGAATTTAATGCAATTAAATATTTAAAGGGTGAAAATAAGTTTGAGATTGATGAGGTAAAATGCGAAGGATGTGGGGTTTGTGTGAATTTCTGTCCTCAAAAGGTTATAGATTTTCCTAAAAGGAATTGTGGAGAATGGTATCAATCATCAACTAGATTTGCTCCAATGATTCATGCAAAATTATATGCTGCGGAAGAAAATTCTGGTTTATTGGTTTCTAAACTTAGAAAAGAAGCTAGAAAAATTGCAGAAGAAAAGGGGTTTGATTATATGATTTGTGATGGAAGTCCTGGGATTGGATGTCCTGTGATTTCATCATTAACTAATACTGATTTGGTGGTGATTGTGGTGGAGCCAACCCCATCAGGGATCCATGATATGGAAAGAGTGATTAGTCTTTGTGGGTATTTTGGATTAAAATCAGTAGTGATAATTAATAAATTTGATTTGAATTTATCAAATACGGGGGGAATAGAGAAGTTTTGTAAAGAACAAAATATCAAAGTAATAGGAAAACTTGATTATGATGAGGTTTTTGTGAAATCTATGGTTAAGGGAAAAACTATTGTTGAATATTCCAATAGTGAAATATCAGAAAAAATAAAAAATATTTGGGAAAGGATTAAAGAAATATGAGTAAAATTATAGCAGTTCCATCAGAAACTAAAGGTGGTATAGAAGATAACATTTCAGGGCATTTTGGACATTGTGGAATTTATACATTAGTAAAAATTTCAGATGATGGTACAAAAGAAATTATCTTACTTAATAATATTCCTCATAGTGAGGGAGGGTGTTTGGCCCCAGTTTCATTATTAAAAGATAATGGGGTCGATGTGATTATTGCAAAAGGTATGGGAATGAGACCATTAATGCATTTTAATGAAATGGGAATTAAAGCCTTTTATGCTGGTGAGTGTGTTACTGTGAATGATGCTGTGAGTGCTTTTGAGAAGAATGAATTGCCACAGTTTGATACTGATTATACTTGTCAGAAATCGCATTAATTTTTGTATTCTAAGAGTATCTTCGTTGTCGATTATTTTGCTCAAGTACTAAAGATGTATTAGTCGCAAACAATCTCCTAGAATATATTCTTATAATATAAATATTGGTGTGTATTTGCACAAAATCCATCAAATTATGTGTTTTATAATCAAAGATTAATAATTCTGTGTTATTATAATAAAAAAGCTCCCGAGTTGGGAGCTTTTTGTTTGATTTGGAAGTTTGGCTTACCAGTTTTCAGCTAGTACTTCAAAGTGAGCTGTTGGGTGGTTACAAGCTGGGCATTTTTTAGGAGCTTCATCGCCAGTGTGGTTATAACCACAATTGATACATCTCCATGTGATTGCTTTAGATTTTTTGAATACTGTTTCATTTTCAATATTATTTGCAAAAGCTAAGAATCTTTTTTCGTGATATTGTTCTGCAATAGCAATTGATTCAAATACATCTGCGATATGGTCAAAACCTTCTTCTCTTGCAACTTGAGCAAACTCCGGATACATTTCTGCATATTCGTGGTTTTCGCCACCAGCGGCTTCTTTTAAGTTTTGAACTGTGTTGCCGATTTTTCCAGCAGGGAAAGATGCTTCAATCATAGCTTCTCCACCTTCTAAGAATTTGAATAATCTTTTAGCATGTTCTTTTTCATGATTTGCTGTTTCTTCAAATGCTTCTGAAATTTGACGGTAACCTTCTTTTTTTGCAACTGATGCAAAGTAAGTATATTTGTTTCTTGCTTGAGATTCTCCAGCAAAAGCAGTTAAAAGATTTTGCTCCGTTTTAGTACCTTTTAATGACATATTGTCCTCCGATATGTTTAGTTATTATTGGTTAGATAATAGGATTTTATTTTTAATTTTGCAATGTTTTATATATTTTTTCTTGCATCACTATAGTAGTTGATATATCAATATGCTTGTTTTTATATGGAGAGATGGCAGAGTGGTCGATCGCGCCCGCTTGGAAAGCGTGTAAAGGTGTAAGCCTTTCGGGGGTTCGAATCCCCCTCTCTCCGCCATTTTTCAAAATCCAATTTATTGGGTATAATTTCTCGTAAATTGACAAAAAATAAAGCTTGCTTATTTAATTTTATACTGTATAACCTCTCTTGAGTTCAAATACAGAATCTAAATTTCTTGGTTATCTATAATAAATTAGATAATAAATCCAAAATCAACTCCTTAGGTTTTTAAAGTTATTTTATATCTTGGGTATTTTAGCTCTTTGTCTGGTCAAATTAGTGACTAGATATGACTTTTTAACCAAAGACAAAATAACTATTTAAAAAATAGTAAGGAAAATTATATGAAAATTTTTAGTGAGGCGGCTTTGCCGAAACCTCTTCTTAGCTGTTTGGATAAAATCGGCTTTATTAATGCTACTCCAATTCAAGAGCAAGCAATCCCACATGCCCTAAGAGGGGCTGATATTTTAGGAACTGCACAAACTGGTACTGGTAAAACTGGTGCATTTGGTATTCCTTTAGTTACACATCTTATACATAATAAACAAGGTAGTGCTTTAGTACTTCTTCCAACTCGTGAACTTGCACAACAGGTTTTAGAAACTTTATCTAAGTTTTTTGATAAAAGCTGTGGAATTAATACTGCGCTTTTAATTGGTGGAGATAGTATGGGTAAGCAGCTTAGGCAATTAAGAGGAAATCCTAGAATTATTGTTGGGACACCGGGTAGAATCAATGATCACCTGAAAAGACGATCTTTGATGATTGATAGGACTGATTTTTTAGTTCTTGATGAAGTTGATAGAATGTTAGATATGGGTTTTGGGGTTCAGTTAGATGAGATTGCAAAATATTTAACAAATGAAGCAAGACAGACTTTAATGTTTTCTGCAACATTGCCTGGTAATATTAAGAAATTAGCTAGCAAATATCTTAAAAACCCTGTGAGAATTTCAATTGGTTCTATTTTTGAACCAGCTGAAAAAGTGAAACAACAACAAGTAAAAATTGCTGATGCTGATAAGTTTCTGAGATTAGTTAAAGAATTAGATGAGAGAGATGGATCGGTTCTGGTTTTTGTGAAAACCAAATTTGGTGCTGATAGAATGGCTAAGAAGTTGAAGAAATCAGGTCATAGATCAGAAGCTCTTCATGGTGATTTAAGACAGAATAGAAGGACTAGTGTTGTTAATTCATTTAAGAATAAAAATTATAG
>DHQH01000102.1:1098-3383 GCA_002410125.1 Alphaproteobacteria bacterium UBA5343 | reverse complement strand
TTTAAGAATAAAAATTATAGAGTATTGGTGGCAACTGATGTTGCTGCTCGTGGTTTGGATATTTCGCATATCCGTCATGTGATTAATTATGATCTGCCACAAGTGCCAGAGGATTATATCCATAGAATCGGTAGAACTGCAAGAGCAGGAGCAGAGGGCGAAGCTGTTAACTTTATTAGCCCTAGTGATGGTAGAAAATGGGCTGCGATTGATAGAATGTTAAACCCAGATGCAGAATCTGAGAGTGGTAATAAAGGCAAGTCATCAAGAGGTGGTAAAGGTAAAAGAAGTTACGGAAAGAATTTTAGTAAAAAAGGTAAGGCAGGAGCTAGATCTGGAGGAAAGTCTTTTGGTGGTAGAAGGAAAAAAGGAAATAGAAACTTCAAAAAGGCAGCTTAGAGACTTTTAAGATTATATAGAAATTAAGCCCTCATTTTGAGGGCTTTTTTATGTTAATTTATGGTTGCTAAATATTCTCTGATTTTTTCTGGTAGGAGGTTTAGGCTGAGGGCTTCTTTGATTGAGCAGATTTTGATTGCATATTCGCCCATGGATTTGTCTTGGAATTCTTCACCTGTTCCAATTTTGATTTCTCCAGAGATATATTTACAAAGATAAAAGCTATCTTGTTTATAGGTTCCGGGGCGTTTCCAGCTTTTCATAAAATCATCAAAAAGATGTGTTTTAACTTCAATTTCAATGCTTAGCTCTTCTCTTATTTCTCTTTTTAGGGCTGTGATTGGGGTTTTATCAGTGGGCTCAATATGTCCGCCGGGAATGGTGTAATATTGGTTACCATCTCGGTTTCTTTTTATTAAAATTATGTGATTATTTTCTAAAATAATTACAGCTCTTACAGCTTTACCTGATATTTCCATGTTTATGCTTTTCCTGAGCAGAATTTCTTTGCTACTGCTATGAGTTTTTTCATTTCTGAATTTGTGCCAATGGAGATGCGAAGGCTGTTATTCATTTTATAGCCTTTTAAAGGTCTGGCAACAATACCATTAGTTTTTAGATATTCAAAAAAATCATCAATGGTAAATTTTGTTTTTTTAGTGGTAGTGATGGTTACAAAATTACCTTTAGAAGCGGTAGTGTCGAATCCTAGATAATCGAAAAATTCATTTAATTTTTTAACCCATTTTATAGTATGTTGTTTAGATTTTTGGGTGAAAGATTTATCATTTAGGGCTGCTATTGCTGCTCTTTGGGCAGGAAGAGATACAGGGAATACATCTCTTATTTTATATAAGAAGTCTATTACCTCTTTAGAGCCAAATCCCCAGCCAACACGAACTCCGCCAAGCCCGAATATTTTTGAGAATGTTTTTAAGATAACAATATTTTTATGTTTTTTAGCAAATTCTAATCCATCTTTATAATCTTTATCATCAATAAATTCTGAATAGGCAGAATCTAAAACCAAGATAGTATCTTTGCTGATATTTTTATGTAGTCTTTTAATCTCATAAAATGGAATAGAAGTGCCTGTTGGGTTGTTAGGGTTTGCAAGAAAAATAATCTTGGTATTTTTTGTTACTTTTGTAAGTAGATTATCAATATTAGTGGTGAAGTTTTTCTCTTTGGCAATTACTGATTTTGCACCAGCGGCAAGGGCTGCAATTTCATAAGCTAAGAAACCATATTGGGATGATAAGACTTCATCACCAGAGCTAGCAAAAACTTTAGCAATCATTCTGATTAATTCATCTGAACCATTACTACAAATGATTTGTTCCATTGGTAGATTATAATATTTTCCTAATTCTTCTCTTAGTTCAACACAAGTTGCATCTGGGTATCTGTGAAGTTCATGTTTGGACTTTGCAAATGCTTGTTTTACTTTTGGGCTAGTACCAAGGGCATTTTCATTTGATGAAAGTTTGATTGTTTTTTTGCTGTCTGATTTGCTGCCACCTGGAACATAGGTTGGTATTTTTGAAATAGTTTTTAGTGATGGTTTGATTGACATTTTTTCATTCTCAACTATTATTTTAATCTGTATTATCGTTGTTAACGATTTTTAACATAAGTAATGAGTAATAGCAATGAATGAATTAAGAAAAAGAATAGATGAGCTTGATAAAGAGTTAATCGCCTTATTAAAAGAGAGAATGGCAATTTCAGCAGAGGTTGGGGTGTATAAAAGACAAAATAAAAAAGCAGTTTATGATCCAGCTAGAGAAAAAAAACTATTTAATAAATTAAAGAAAATGGGCGATGATAATTTGAGTCCAGAAACAATCGAATCTGTTTATCGTGAGATTGTATCGGCTTCTCGT
>DHQH01000102.1:0-866 GCA_002410125.1 Alphaproteobacteria bacterium UBA5343 | reverse complement strand
GTATCGGCTTCTCGTAGTTTGCAAAAACAAAAAGCAATTGCATTTTTAGGACCAAAAGGAAGTTTTACAAATGAGGCTGGGCATAAGATATTTGGCTCATCCTCAGAGATGATTGCTTTTAGTTCAATTTATTCTGTTTTTTCTGCTATGCAATCAGATGGAATCGAATATGGAATCGTACCTATTGAAAATAATACTCATGGGGTAGTGGGTGAAACTTTAGATCTTTTAGGTGAATCTGACTTATTAATCTGTAAAGAATTAATAATGCCAATTCGCCATCAATTATGTTCAAAAGCAAATGATTTAACAAAGATAAAAAGAATATATTCTAAAGATGTGGCATTTAGTCAGTGTTATGAGTTTTTAAGACAATCTGATTTAGAAAATGCAGAGATAATTCCAGTATCATCAACCTCAAAAGCAGCCCAAATTGTATTGGAAGATGATGAAGCTGCAGCTATTTGTTCAGCAATGGTGTCAACAGT
The DNA here is from genome assembly GCA_002410125.1 of Alphaproteobacteria bacterium UBA5343. Taxonomy (GTDB): domain Bacteria; phylum Pseudomonadota; class Alphaproteobacteria; order RF32; family UBA5343; genus UBA5343. The sequence goes on along the minus strand of DHQH01000102.1, from coordinate 378 downwards.
TTATAATCTGCCAATCATGTTCAAAAATATTGAAGATTCTAAATATAATCAAACAAGATTTATTGTGGTTGGGAAAGATAAAGTTCTAAAAAGTGGAAAAGATAAAACAACCATTTTAGCCGAAACCAAAGATGAAGCAGGTGCATTATTTAAACTGTTAGAAAAATTCAAATTACATGGAATTAATATGACTAAGATTGAATCAAGACCAGCACATGATAAATCAAAAGGATTTAAGTCGAGATTTTATATTGATTTTGAAGGTCATATTGATGATGAAAATGTGGTTTCTTTGATGGGTGAGTTGGAAGCGGTCAAATGGTTGGGTAGTTATCCCTCTTAATTAATTCTAAGAGTATCTTCGTCTTTTGCACGATT
>DHQH01000010.1:2844-6072 GCA_002410125.1 Alphaproteobacteria bacterium UBA5343 | reverse complement strand
AGGTATTAAAGATTTTAACGGCGATATTATTAATAGTTTGCATAGTATTACCTTTTTTCAATCAATTATGGGCAACTATACTTTTATTATGGTTGGCTCATGTGGTAAGATCATTTAATAATTAAAACTTAAAAGCGATGAATTTACAAAGTCAATTTTACAAAGATTTATCAAACGATAAAATTAAGATCAACTTCAATAAGAATCCTATTAGAATGGATTTATTCTTATCATTCTTACTAGTCAATACAGTAAAAGTAGACTGTTTAGGCGGTTGGAATGGATGGACTGAAAGAGTAAATAACCAACATAATCTAATAATCGAAGGTGGTATAATGGGAGACCATGAATACCTAGAAAGTATCAGATATGGTACTAAATTACAAAATAGATACAATAATTGGGTAAATCCTTTTTACTTGTTTGATATAATGACAGACAAAGGAAAGAAATTCTTTATTGAGTACTACCAAGAAGAAATAAATGAAATAATCGAAAAGCAAATAAATAAAATGGATATAGCTAAAGCAGAATACGAAAAGCAATCTTTACTTTTAGAGAAAGTTCAAAACGAGGAAATATTCTTAATGTCAATCTTACAAACTAAATAGAAAAATGGAAGAAGCATTAAAAACACTAATCTATAATTAACCACTTGCAAAAAACAAAATAATTAGTTAACTTAAATAAAAAAGAAAGATGGAAGATTTAAATAGAATACACAAAATGGTTAAAGAGTATTCTGATAAGCTAAATTTTAAGGTAACAGGATTATCTTTAATTATTGAGTGTGACGGCTCAGGTCAATTAGTAGAAAGTCCTTATAGAATAGAAGACACCACGCATTGTGAGTTTAATAATTTAAAAGAGTTGTATAATTTCTTAACACAGGAATTAAAAAGATTATCTTTAAAAGCTTCTTAGAGTTTTAATTTAAAACCTAACACAATCTACACAAACAAAAATATAATAGCTTAGAATTGATAAAAACATAGTTAAATTAAATTTAAAGAGTTATGAAAACAATAAAAGTTGATGATGATATGTATAATTTCCTAATTGAGTTATCTAATGAATTAAATACACAAGATAACCGAGCAACAGCATTACCCTATTTTTTTCAAATACAAGAAACTAAAAGAGTTATTACTACTGATGATAATGATGAACATTTAGTAGTTTGGTTAAATGATGATTTTGAGCCTTGTTTTACAGGTAAGGATGAAGAAAGAGATGCTATGTTTAAATTATGCAATAGGGATTTAGATAATGAAGAAGATCATGAATGGTTTGATGAATTACTTGATTGTGATATTGAAGATATTATGAATCTTGAAGGGTATAGTAAATTTTATTACAGAAATGAAACTATAAAAACTAATTCATTTCTAACTGAAAAGGCGTGCCATAAGCATATAAAAGCAAATCATTATCATTATGATAATCCGGTATCTTTTTTAAGTCACGCATTTAGAAACCCAGAACTAGAAAAAGTTATGAAATTTATTAGCGATTTAACTAAAAAATCATGATAACAAACATAAGAATAGAAACATCTGACATAGAAGTCGGAGAAACAGACTTTGAGTTTTATTACGAAGTCTATATAGAGGGAAACCTACACGATCAAGGTACTTACACAGGACTGCATAGTGAAGAAAAACAAGACCTAAAAAGGTTTAAATCAGAATTAGAAGCATATAAAGCAAATCAAATAGTAATAGACTCTATACAGTTATAGTTATGAAAGATAAAATAATAATAGAAAACACTCAAAACCCACAAATTTTAGAAGTTAATGTAGGTTTTAATTTAAGAATAAATCCTTCTTTAAAATTCATTATAGAGGGAATTTCAGGAGTTGAAGAACTGGATACATTTGGAGTTGATAAATATTCGTTTCATGTGCAATTCGGGAAGGCTTTTGATGAGAATGAAATAAGAACTGAAATAAAAGAAAAAATATATGAATTTTTAAGTGAATAGTCATGAAAAAGTTTACAGATAAAGAAATAGAAAAATTAGCTAATAAGTACACTGATACTACTTATAATGGATATTGGGGGGTTTATTCGTGGCTTTAAAAAAGCTTTAGAGTTAATGGAAGAGGAAAGAAAGCAAAAAGATGTAGATCAATTTAAAATAGCACAAGATGACGCTAAGTTTGAGTTATGGTATTTAGATGTAGTTGCTAGAATCAAAAAATACCCATTAGTAAAAGTTAAATGGGGAAAATCTAAATTCAAATCCTTGTATAAGGAAGGCTACAATGAAGCAGATGCAGCCGGATTAGCAATTTTAAATCATTAAGCTATGAAATACTTCTATGGTAAAAACCAAGACTACAGAATAGATGAAAAAGTAGTAGTAAACTACAAAGGTATAAAAGCTATTCTAAGAATAAGAGGGTTAGCAGGTAAATCGAGTTATGATTTTGAATTTAAGCAGTTAAGTAATGTTTCTTACAAGTTTATTAAACTGGCTAACGATACAGAGATTAAGTTACTAGGCAGAAAACATTCATACTTCTTTGGAGATAAGAAAGCTTGCTATAACTGCAAAGAAATAAAAGATTTAAGCGAGTTTAAAAAAGCTACTACAGAGTGTAAAATATGCAGTAAAGAAAGATACACGCTTGAAAAAGAAAGGGAGTTTCAAAGAATCCTTAAAAGACCTGTAATGAATAACAATTTCAAATTTGTAAATAAAGTAGTGAGTTATGAGAATATTAAAAATACACAGTTTGCCAAACGCAAAGAATTGGATTGATAGAGATCATTTGATGTTACATGCTTGTTTTCAAATACTACAAGATAGTGTAGAAAAAGAAAATGTAGATACACATTGCGATTATGAGACGCATACTTCATTTGTAGATGAAGTTAGATTCCTTTATAACTGGTGGTTAGAAAGAAAGGATAAAGACTACGATTTTGATGATATGTCTACTGATAGTAAAATGTTAGACAGGTTAATGAAGATCAGAACTCAATTATGGACTTGAAAAATTAAGGTTATGAACGAGCAAAATATTAAATTCATAGAAGATAATCTAAAAACATTACAGTGTTGTAAAGTATCAAGAGAGATAGTAAAAAAAGGAGAGGTATTTAATAATACAGTCTACTTACCTGTAAATGTTATTGAAGAAATTATTAAAAATACTTGCATATTAGATAATAAGTAGTTAGTTTAGCGGAAACAAAAATAGTTATGATATTAAATAGG
>DHQH01000010.1:0-2706 GCA_002410125.1 Alphaproteobacteria bacterium UBA5343 | reverse complement strand
ACTTGGCAATAAAACAAAAATTGCACATGAAATTCAAAAACACTTCCCTCCGCATTCAGTGTACATGGAGCCATTTTTTGGAGCTGGAGGCATGTTTTTTAATAAGCCAAAAGCAAAGTATAATTTTTTAAATGATTTCGATAATGATGTTTATAATTTATTTAGACAGCTATTAGATAATAGGGATGAATTAATAAAATTAATAGAGTTCACCCCTATAGTTGAGTACCAGTTTAAAGAATGGGGAAAAGGCAAAAGGGAGGATAGCAACTTACTGAATGCTGTTAGATTTTTATTTATTAGTAATTTTGGTCTTTACGGGAAGCCAAACACTCTCCGTATTGGATGTGTAAATCCAAAAAAACAAATACTATCTGTAATAGATAAAACTTTTGATTTTATAAAAGACTGCTATTTCTTTAATACGGATTTTAGGAAATTTTTTAATAAATGCGACTATAAATCTAATTTAGATAAATGTTTCTGCTACTGTGATCCTCCTTATCTTGGCACAGATAATAACTATTCGAATTCATTCACTAATGAAGATAGTAATGATTTATTTAATACTTTAGAAGATTCTGGGGTTAAATGGGCTATGAGTGAGTTTGATCACCCATTCATCTTAGATCAAGCTAATCAAAGAAAATTAAATGTTATTTATATAGGGGAAAGGCAAAATATAAATAATAGAAGGGTTGAAATACTTGTAACTAATTATGAAAATAGGCAAAAATCTTTATTTTAATTATGAAAATAATCACCAAAATAACAACCGACCCCATATTCAGTAAAGGAATGATTCCTGATACTGAGATCAAAGTACTAGACAGGTATTATCAAAATGATACTTGGTTTTACATTGTCAGGCATTTAACTTGGAATAAAACCAGAGATTTGACCGAAGATGGATTAATAGAGCTAGTAAAAAGAAATGGTAATCCAAGACCGATAAAAGAAGTATTGAAAGATGTTTTAAAGATTTTTAAAGTTAAGTAGTTATGGATAAAGAATTTTATTTATCAAATAATGATATTAAAAAGATAACATCAAAACTAAAAAATATAGATGATAAGTTTGAATTATCTGTATTAGAATATTTAGCTAGAGAAAAAACAGGGAACTTACATATATTGTCAGATTTTTATCAATTTTGCTGTGATGTACTTGAAATAAATTCATTTACTGATTATAATTCAAGTAAAAGAAAAGTTCAGTATAGATTAAAAAAGTTAGTAGATAAAAATTTAATTACTGCTCAAAGAATTGGGTCTGGCTTTATGGGTAAATGTAACTTTGGTGTCTGTAGTATAAATATTTATTCATTAATTGATTAACTATGAACCCATTACTAAAACAACTTAATAACAATCACGAAGAATACAGGAGAATATCTATAGAGCTAAAGAGAGAATACGAGAAGAAACACGGACATAGAGAGTTTTACTGTATAAAGGAAGAAAAAGAGAATTGCAAAATATGTAACCCACCTAATAAAAGAAAAAGAAAATGAATGTATTAAGTACTTTTAATGGGATGGGCTGTATATGGATAGCCTTAGATAGATTAGGTATTCAAGTAAATAAAAGATATAGCTCAGAGATAGATAAGTATGCTAATAAAGTAAATGATAAAAACTATCCAGATACTATTCAGCTTGGAAATATTACAAAAGTAAAAGGTAGTGATTTAGAAAAAATTGATTTATTAGTGGGTGGTTCACCATGTCAAGGGTTTAGTTTTGCAGGTAAGCAATTAAATTTTGAAGACCCAAGATCAAAATTATTCTTTGAATTTGTTAGGCTTTTAGAAGAGTGTAAGCCAAAGTATTTTTTGCTTGAAAATGTCAAGATGAAAAAATCTTACCAGAATGTCATAAGTGAATTACTTGGAGTTCAGCCTATAAAAATTAATTCAGCTTTAGTTTCCGCTCAAAATAGAGAGCGTTTTTACTGGACTAATATTCATAATGTCACTCAGCCAGAAGATAAAGAGATTTATTTGAAGGATATTTTAGAAGAGCAATACGAAGATGATGTAGTAGGTGGGGCTATAAGGGGTAGATATGATATAGATGGTAAGGTGAAACAACAATTAGAATTAAGAAAAGATCAGAAAGCAAATTGCATTACTACGGTGGGAAAGATTCTGTTTTAGTTAAAGTTGATAAAAAAGGGAATATAAAAAAGAACCAAAATAAATCAGCTTGTTTAACTGGTGGAGCTAATTCAGGCGGAAATCACTCAGATATGGATATAATTTGGAGTGAATTAGGATGTCGCAGATATACACCTATTGAATGCGAACGACTACAAACCGTGCCAGATAACTACACTGACTCAGTATCGAATAGTCAGCGTTATAGAATGTTAGGCAATGGTTGGACTATAGATGTTATTGCTCATATACTAAAAAATATATGAAAAATGGAAGAGCTAAGAAAAAGACCTTACGATATTGAAATGGAGCAAGCTGTACTTGGTGCTTTAATGCTAGAGAGCGTGCATAGTAGCTTGATAAAAGATTTAAGCAGCGAGTTATTCGATTTAGAAGCCCACAAAGTAATAGCCAGCTCGATTATAAACCTATTCAATATAGGTGAACCGATTGACCTATTAACAGTAACTTCTAACCTTAGAAAGCAAGGTAACTTAGAAAAAGCTAAAGGCCCTGTATATCTTACCCAGTTAGCACAAAGGGTAAATA
>DHQH01000041.1:5596-8612 GCA_002410125.1 Alphaproteobacteria bacterium UBA5343 | reverse complement strand
TAAATTGATTTTTAAATGAGGCGTTCACGTAGGTTTACTACGCGAAACCACATTGAAAAATAAAGTTTACTTCTACTCGCACAAAATCCTTCAGATTATATTAGTGGTGATTATTATATGTCTCATATAATCAATTAAGATACTCAAAATTTTTCATATTAGGTGTTTTGATTTTATGTTGACATATTAGACAAAATAAAATAGTTTGATGAGTAATAAGCAGTATTATTTTGCTTACGGATTATGAAAAAAATTAGTATTAATCATAAAATTTTAATTTATGGAAGGAAAATCAAACTTTAGTAAATTGGCAGCAGCTGCCAAAGCTAAGGGTACTTCGCTGTTCCAAGAATTTAATTACACTAAGGAATCTTTTGATGACTTAGAAGTAGAATTGTTTCTTAAAAATATTTTTAAAAGTGTAATTATTGAAAATTGTGAAAAAATTGTAGGGGTTAAATTTAACTTACAAATTTATACCTCTGCTGGTTTACAAGCTGTAGATTATGCAATTAAAATTGCTAGAGAAAAAGGTTTGTTGATTGCAATTGAACTTCATCACATTGGAGATGAAAATATTCATCAATTATGGGCGGAGAAGGATTTAAGGCGTTTTGCTCCTGATTTTGTAATCTTAAATCCTTATATAGGAGGTGTTGATATTGCAAAACCTTATTTGGATGTTAATCCTAATATAGGAGTATTCTTTGATATGTATAATCCTACTCTTGAAGGGACTTATATTCAGGATATGCCTTTGTATGTTAAGATTATGCTTGATGCCATGATGTTAAACTATGAAGGACAAATAGGATTCTGTTTTAATGCAATAAATCCCGAGATGCTTTGGTATTTAAAAGGTGTAGAATTGCAATATTTTAATACTTCTTTTTGGAGTTATGTTTCTGGAATTGAGAAAGTTGAAGGTAATTTCAATATTTGTCAATATACAGAAAGTAAAGGTATTTATAATATTTCAGGATGGGATGGGCATAATGACTTAATAGCCTCTTTAGAGGAGGAAACATCAATAAATAAAAGATTAGATTCGTTAGATAGAATTGAATCTGATATGGTTGGTGTGATAGCTGATTATTTGGAAAAGAAAATTTCTAAAGAAACATCGGAAATGTTACGATGTAATTGTTGACTTTTTGGTTTAACCTAGGAGGCTGGTATTTATACTGGCCTTTTTTCTTTTTAAATTGGGAAAAATTAAAATCATCGCCATATGTTTATAAATGGTTTCTTTACAGTATTTTCTTTTAGAGATTTTATCATGTTCAATTTTCTGTATTTTGGGGGATATAGAAGATGGTTGTTGGTAGGATATTTGGTTTTCTATGCTTATTGGTTGCGGGGGCGATTGCTTTTAGTGAATTAATGATGGTTATGAGTACTGATCAATATGAAAAAATCATATTGGCTGATTTAGTGATACTTGTTTGGGGTTATAATATGCTCGAGGCATATAGCATTAGTCAGCTACCATTATGGATGGTATTTGGTGCGATTGGTTTGGTTTTGGTTTATCTGTTTGCAGAAGAGAAGAAGCCAGCTTATTATCGCACTAATTTAATCAACCTCTTATAATCTGAAGAAGTTGGATTATTTTTTTGCAACCTTTTTATAAAAGATGGCGAGCAGGCAACCAATTGGGACAGATATGAATGGTAGAATTACCATTTTTTCTGAAAAGCCTAGTTTGGCAATAAATAAAATCATAAATAAAGCACTAGTTATTAATGCGAAATTTGCATGATATTTATCCATTTTTTTAGATAGGAATGAGCCAATCACAATCAGGGCATTGGTTGAGATTATCACTGCATAAATATAAGTGGTATGTAAGACACTTTGAATGTATAGCGAGACTAAAATTACAATAGTTAAGAATATTGGAATGCCAACTCTAGTTCTTTTAGCCAATACTCTATTGGCGGTTTTATTTTTATTATCAAGAATTAATTTATTGCAGTTTAATACTCCATTGAAAGTATAAGTGTCAATGGTTGAAAGCAATACAGAAAGAATAGCAATTGAGGCTAACCAATGATAACTGGTAGGGAGAATTAATTTGATACCATCTAAAAATGCGACATCTCCAGTAAGGTTAGGGTAGATAGATTTTAATTTAAATACAGAGCCAGCAAGACAGATATAGAAAAAGGTGTAAATTACAAAAACAATTAATAATGATTTCCTAACTGATTTTGTTTCTTTCGTTGCATAAACCCTTTGAAACATTTCTTCAGATGCAAACATATAAGTACAAGCAATAGTAAACATTAATATACAAATCACAGGATGCATTGGACTGAAGTTTAGTTCTTGATAGCTAGTTATTTGTGATGGGGTGAAAGTTGAAAATATAAATAAACCTGCAAATAATACTAGTAAGAAAATAGCTTGTATTGCATCGGTTTTTACAACCGAAGAAAATCCAGAAATTGATAAATAAGCACAAACCACAAGAGCCATTAATAATACTGATGTCAGATAGCTATAGCCTGTAAACATTTGGAGCATTTTAGCCCCGCCAATCATAGCAACACAAGTAATTAACATGATAGCGATTATTTGTAAGATAGCAACAATGTTTTTGGTTGATTTGCCAAATCTATCGGAGAAGAAGTCATATAGGGTTAGCCACTTATTTTCTTTTGCTTTTTTATGGATATATGGAGCTATTGTCATAAATAATAAAACACCTAAAGGAAGACCTATTAAAAATGAGAATGCCCAACCACCGAATTTAAAAATTAAAGAGGTGTTAGAAAGTAATGTTCCTCCGCCAACAAAAGAAGCTAAAATTGAAAGAGCAGACATAGTGCTAGATAATTTTCTATCAGCAATTAAAAAATCAGAATTGCCCTTATTTCCTTTTCTGCGATGGAAGAGAGAAATTGCGATTAGTAGGGCGATATAGGCTGATATTGAAATTAAGATTGTCATACGGTAATCTCCTGTCTTCGTCTTTTGCACGATTAATCATAAATTGATTTTTAAATGAGGC
>DHQH01000041.1:699-5332 GCA_002410125.1 Alphaproteobacteria bacterium UBA5343 | reverse complement strand
TCGCACAAAATCCTTCAGACCCAACTTGTTGAGGTGGTGGTTTTATTTGTTTCTATTTGTGATTAATTTTAGGGAATTATAATAAAAATGCAAATTTAATTTGGGTTTAGTTATTTATTTGACAATTTTGTCTAATTAAGATAGATTGTTGGCAAATATCTATTATTTATCTAATTATTTAAGGTATAGTATAGATATGTTTCAAAGAGAAAAATTCACAAAATAATAATAATTAAAAACCATAAAACTATGGCAAGTATTGCACAGTCAAATTTTCAAAAGTTTGACTTTTTATTAGGATTTTACTTCAACTTCATGGTTGAGGATGGAGTAAATACAGGGCTTTATTTTGCTCTTTATCACTTCGCTTACAAATATAAGTCTCATTGATTTTGCAGATAAAAAAGTAAAATGGTTTACTTTTTTACTTAGCAATTCCTTGAAGCTAATGCACCTTGAGAAAAAATCCATCAGACCAGAGTAATAGAGGAATTATGTTACGAGATTGCCATGGGGTTTTACCCCTCGCAATGACGGGGTGAGTGGAAATTAGTTATCATCGCCCATTTTTAAGGCTTCGATAAAGGCGGATTGTGGAACTTCTACTTTACCGAACTGACGCATTTTCTTCTTACCTTTTTTCTGCTTTTCCAATAATTTTCTTTTACGAGATATATCACCACCATAACATTTGGCAGTAACATCTTTTCTCATCGCAGAAATAGTTTCTCTAGCAATCACCTTAGCCCCAATTGCGGCTTGGATTGGAACTTTAAATAGATGTTTTGGTATTAGATGTTTTAATCTTTCACAAATTTGACGACCTCTAAATTCTGCTTGAGTTCTATGACAAAGAAAAGCTAAAGCGTCAACAGGCTCACCATTAATTAAAATACCAACTTTTACCAAATCACTAGTTTCAAAATCAATTAATTCATAGTCAAAACTTGCATAGCCTTTGGTGATGGATTTTAATCTATCATAAAAATCAAATACAATTTCATTTAATGGGATTTTATAAATCACCATTGCGCGATTGCCAACATAGGTTAAGTCTAATTGTTCACCTCGTCTATCAGTACAGAGCTGTAAAACAGAGCCTAAATATTCATCTGGAACTAAGATGGTTGCTTTTACTAATGGTTCAGCAATGGAATCAATCTTGGTTACATCTGGCATATCGGCAGGGTTGTGTAAATCAATTTCCTCACCGTCAGTCATGGTGATTTTATAAACCACAGATGGGGCTGTAGTAATTAAGTCTAAGTCAAATTCTCGTTCTAATCTTTCTTGGACTATTTCCATATGGAGAAGCCCTAAGAAACCACATCTAAAACCTTGTCCAAGAGCTGCTGAGCTTTCTACTTGATATTCTAGGCTCGAATCGTTTAATTGAAGTTTAGCAATAGAATCTCTTAAAGTTTCATATTCACTAGAATCAACAGGAAATAGTGAGCAGAAAACAACAGGTATGCTTGGTTTAAATCCATCAAGTGCTTTTTCTGCAGGTTTTTTATCTTCGGTAATGGTATCACCAACTTTACATTCAGAAACGGTCTTAATACTTGCAGTAATAAAGCCCATTTCACCTGGTCCTAATTCATCTATTTCTTGTTTTTTAGGGTTGAAAATACCAACTCTATCGACTAAGTGAGTTGAACCAGTTGACATCATTTTTATTAATGATTTTTTCTTTAATACACCATCTTTTACACGAACTAAAATCATAACTCCTAAATATTGATCATACCAAGAATCAACAAGTAGAGCTTTTAATGGGGCTTCTCTATCGCCAGTTGGAGCTGGAAGTTTTGTTACTATTGCTTCAAGTAATTCTTCAATTCCTTGACCTGTTTTGGCACTTGCCTCAATTGCCTCACTAGTGTCTAAACCAATCACATCTTCAATTTGAGTTTTTATTCTTTCAGGTTCAGCAGATGGTAAGTCAATCTTGTTTAATACAGGAACAATCTCATGATCGTTATCAATTGCTAGATATACATTAGCAAGAGTTTGAGCTTCAACACCTTGAGATGCATCAACAACTAAAATACTGCCTTCACATGCAGAAAGAGAGCGAGAAACTTCATAAGAAAAATCCACATGGCCAGGAGTGTCCATGAGGTTTAATTGATAAGTTTCACCATCTTTAGCTTGATAGAGGAGGCGAACAGTTTGAGCCTTAATAGTAATGCCTCTTTCTCGCTCAATATCCATAGAATCTAAAACTTGATCTTGCATTTCTCTTTGTTGCAAAGCTCCGCAATGTTCAATAAGTCTATCCGCCAAGGTTGATTTACCATGGTCGATGTGGGCTATGATTGAGAAGTTACGTATGTTTCGCATATTTTTATGTTCTTTTCATTTTCTTTTTAGAAATTTTCACTTATTTCGTTGTCGTGGTTCAATTTGAAATATTACCAATATTACAAATAAACCACTCCTAGAACTAAGCAAAAATTTCTAAAAAATAGGTTATTCGTATAATTTATGTCCTTAATACCTAAATATAATAAAAATATCAATATTAATTTACTATCTTAACTAAAAAGAAATTTTTTGGTATAATGATAAGTCAGTATGAGTGAATATGACAGGAGGTTACTATGAGAATGATTGATGTAGATTTTGGTAGTTCAAGATATGAAGAGCTATTAGAACTTAGATATAGAGTATTAAGAGAGCCTCTTGGTTTAGATTTTTTAGACTCACATAGAGATAACGAAGCTGGATATCTTCATGTAGCATGTGTAGATGAAGATGATAAGACTCTAGGTGGTTTAATTCTCGCCCCAATCGACACAGATCTAGTGCGACTAATGCAAGTAGCTGTAAGTGAAGATGCCAGAGGTCAAGGTATCGGATGTAAACTTGTGAAATATGCAGAAAAAAGAGCCAAAACCGCAGGTTTCACAACCATCAAATTCTATGCCGTTCCATCAATTGTTGAATATTATGAAAGCAAAGGATATGTGCAAGAGGGTGAGCCGGTTGAGGAGCAGGGGTTGGTTCTCTTTAAGTTAGTAAAATCCTTGTAATCTTCGTCTTTTGCACGATTAATCGCAAATTGAAATTAATAAATAAACACGATCACGTAGGTTTACTACGCGATATGCTTATTTAAATTTCAACTTGCTTCTACTCGCACAAAATTCTTCAGATTACCCAACTTGTTGGGAGTGAGCTTTTTTGTGGAGTTTTTATTTTTTTATACCGTAGAGACCGAATAACAGTTTAAATCTAAACTTATTTTTGAGGGTGAAGCGAATACCACCAAAATCAAAAATTATCTGTTTTTTATGTTTTCTGAACCAGACGTAAGGAAGAGTTAGTCCTATTACAAAATAAGCAAACCAAATCCTGATATAGCAATGTTGAAGTTTTAGAGGGATAAATCCTTTAACTCTTGTTTCGTTATTATTTTTATCATTGATTTGGGAATTAATAAATGTTGGATTGCCAATACCTATTTCAGTATAAACTTCTTCACTCATCTTCTGATTCCTATTTTCTATTTAACTCATAAAGGGCGATGGCGCAGGCATTTGATACATTTAGGCTTTCAACAGATTTGGAGATTGGTAATTTTGCAATCATATCACAATTTTCTTCAACCAATTTCCTCATGCCTTTACCTTCAGATCCCATGATAAGGGCAATTTTGCCAGTTGGGTTTAATTCGGCTAGAGTTTTTGTGGCATAACCATCCATCCCCACAGACCAAAAACCTGCTTTTTGTAGTTTTTCAATTGCTCTTGCAATATTTGTTACTTTACAAATTGGCATATTTTCTAATGTGCCTACGGCAGATTTAGCGAGAACTCCTGTTTCACTTGGTGAGTTTTTTTCTTGGCAGATGATTGCTAGCGAATCAAATGCAGCAGCCGTTCTAATTATAGCTCCGATATTATGAGGATCGGTTACTCCATCTAAAATAACAATATTACAATTTTCTTTTTCCTTAGATGAGTTGATAATATCTTCAATAAAAACAGGTGGTAAGGCTTGAGTTAGAGTGGCTATTCCTTGGTGGATTGCATCAGATGGTAATAATTCTTCAAAGCCTCTTTTATCTAATTTTTTTATAAGAATCGTGTCTAAGTTTTTTTCTTTACAAATTTTTTTAACTAAATTCAGGTTACCCTCATCAGTATAAATCTTGAAAATTTTTCTTTTGCTATTTTTCAGGGCTGCAATTACTGGGTGCTTTCCATAAAGGATGAATTTTTTATTGCTGTTATCCATTGAAGGTTTTGAATTTGTTTTGTTTTTATTTTTTTTCATTTTAATCTCTTTGCTTGTAACTATATGATATTTTGTAACTTGATAACATATTATAATATAAAAGTTAATCAAAAACTGTGATGAGTTTGAAAAAAAGATATTGACATTTAGAGTAAAATATAATTATTTACACACACAGTTGATTAAAAAATGAATTGTTTTTATCCCTGTTTGGAGGGGTGGCAGAGCGGTCAAATGCAACGGACTGTAAATCCGTCGTCGGTAGACTACGCAGGTTCGAATCCTGCCCCCTCCACCACTAATTGCTCGCGGGCATCGTATAGTGGCTATTACCTCAGCCTTCCAAGCTGATGACGCGGGTTCGATTCCCGCTGCCCGCTCCAATTTG
>DHQH01000041.1:488-630 GCA_002410125.1 Alphaproteobacteria bacterium UBA5343 | reverse complement strand
TCGAATCCTGCCCCCTCCACCAAAGATGGTCTGTTTAAGTAAATACAGGCTATTTTTATTAGGGTTGAAAATAATTTTTTTATGTATTATATTGCAAAGCTAAGCTTAATGGTCGTTATCTAATGCGGGTGTAGCTCAATGG
>DHQH01000041.1:0-150 GCA_002410125.1 Alphaproteobacteria bacterium UBA5343 | reverse complement strand
CGATTCCCTTCACCCGCTCCAGATATTTCCCTTAAGAAATCTTTATAACATTTATTAATTAGACATAGGACAGTACAATGGCTAAAGAAAAATTTGAAAGAACGAAACCACACTGTAATGTGGGAACAATTGGTCACGTTGACCATGGTA
>DHQH01000079.1:399-38626 GCA_002410125.1 Alphaproteobacteria bacterium UBA5343 | reverse complement strand
GCTTAACTTTAAACATCGCTCAAATACTTCATGTATGTGAAGTCCCATTTGAAAATTAATTCACTTCTATTCGCACAAAATACTTCAGACTTCACAAGAAACAAAATCTTTTATAATAAAAAAGCCTCTTACTTCAGAGGCTTTTTGTTTAACTAAAATAGTTTGAGTAGCATAAAACTGGCAACTAGCAAAATAAAGAATAAGGTTGCTAATAACCCAAAGTGCTTTTCAATAATTTTCTTTACAGGAGCTCCAAACTTCCAAAGTAATATTGAAATTGCAAAGAATCTTAGACCTCGTGATAAGAAAGAGGCTATTCCGAAAATTAATAAATCCATATTAACCGCACCTGATGCAACGGTTATTACTTTATATGGGAAAGGCGTTGTACCTGCTCCAAATACAATCCATGCTCCCCATTTATTATAATGATCTTTAAATGTTTCAAATTGAGATAAATAGTCATAGAATTCTAAAATTGGATGAGCCACTAAATCATATAAATAAAAACCTATTATATACCCTAAATAACCTCCTAAGACACTTGCAAGGGTTGCTATAAGAGCTATTTTGAAAGCCTTTTTAGGAGTAGCTAAAACCATCGGGATTAGAAAAATATCTGGAGGGATTGGAAAGAATGAGCTTTCTAAAAAAGCGATTATAAATAAAACATACATTGCCTTTGGCTTGCCTGATAACTCTATTGCTAAATCATAAACTTTTCTTGAGAGATTGTGAAAATAATCGGCGGCTCTTTTAAAAATATTGGTCTGTGACATTTTATGATTAATCCTATTTCAAGCAATTTTGAAAAGAATTTACCACTAAAAAACAGATATGTAAAATTATTTTGAATTATTATTATAAGCTGTTAACACATTTGATAACAACATAGCGATTGTCATAGGACCAACACCACCTGGAACAGGAGAAATTGCTTTAGCGATACCTGCTCCTAGTATTGAATTATAATCCATATCACCACATAAAATATGCTTTCCTGATTCTGTCATACCCTTTTGATTGATTGCAACATCAATTAATATTGCATCTTTCTTTATCATATCAGCGGTTACTAAATTTGGCGAGCCAACTGCAGAAATGATAATGTCTGAATTGAGACATAAATCTTTTAGGTTTTTAGTATGAGAGTGGGCCATAGTTACGGTGCAATTTTCATGAACCAAAAGATTAGCAAGCGGACGACCAACAATATTTGATCTACCAATGACAAGAGCATTTTTACCAGATAAATTTTCTTCAATAGTTTTTAATAAATAAATGCATCCTTTTGGGGTACATGGTAATAAGGTATCTTTTTCAATACCTATATTGAGTTTTCCAACATTTATAGGGTTAAAACCATCAACATCTTTACTTGGATTTATGATATTTATTATTTCTTTAGTATCTATTTGTTTGGGAAGAGGCATTTGAATAATAATACCGTGAGTATTATCATCTTTATTTAATTCTTTTATTTTGTTAGTAATCTCTGACTGGGTTACATCTTCTGAAAATCGAAAAAGGTTAGCAATAATACCAATATTTTGAGCTTCCCTTATTTTGTTTCTAACATAAATCTCACTTGCTGAGTTATTGCCGACTAAAATTATTGCAAAAGATGGCTTAGAAGTAAGGCTTTCTAATTCTTTTTTAATATTCTCTTTTATTTGGGATGCTATTTTTTTGCCGTCTATTAATATTGTCATTTCAGCCTCTTTAATTTTTCTTCTATATATTCCACATCGCCTATTATCATAATTTTTTTATATCTATCAGTCATGCCTGATATTATTTCAAAATTTGATTTAGCTATTTTTAAGGTTTTTGAGAGGAAAGCTATTAGGTCTTTATTAGCTTTTCCTTTTTCTGGGATAGTTGTAACACTAATCTTTATAAAATGTCCATATTTATCGTCACAAGAAACACCAATTATTGATGTTTTTTTGGCATTAGGAGTTAATTTAATCGATAAAATTAGGCTATTTTGGTCTTTGATAGTGAAAAATGACACTAGATTAATAACTCACCAATTCTATAGACTAATCTTTGAGCAAAAATCATAAATAAGATCAGTACAACTGGAGAGATATCAATTCCTGCGATTGGGGGAATATATCTTCTTACAATTTTATATAAAGGCTCTGTTAGTTTATTTAAGAATTCTTCTATTCTTGCAACAATATCATTTGAAGTAGACACAATACCTAAAGCTATACACCAATTAAGGATAACCTCTATTACTATTACTTTTACATATAGATCCATTAAAATGCTTAGGATATAAAAAATTGGTTCTAAAATTGCTCCCATGATATGCCTCATATTAATTAAAAAAATAAGTGATACTATAAGAAGTATCACTTATATAATATAAATTCAACAAAATGTTATAAGATTTTATAAACTTCTTTCTGTCTCAGCCCTTTGCGCCAATAAGGCTTGAGCTTCTTGTGAGTTGAAAGCATGAGAAATGTTTCTTTTTTTCATTAGCTCTGCCTTTCTGATATGATTAGCTTCTGTCTTACCAGCCAACCCTCTTAGTCTATTTAGCCTATCGCCTAAATTCTCTTCAGTAACTATTTCATTTGCTTTTTCTTGTCTTTTCATTAGTGACATCTGAGCTACATCTTGTGGAACTTCAATACCCATCATCCTTGCCGCATGAGTTGGTATTTCTTTGCCTGCTGCAGTGTAAACAAGGGCTTTTTTTAAATTTCCTGCCATTTTTTGTTCTTTTGGGGTTACTTCCTGCTCATTGACATATCTTTTACCATCTGTAGCTCTATCAATAATTTGTCTGGTTTGAACTAGTTTCATTCTTTTTTCTTTTAGGAGATCTAACCTCTCTTTGATAAATGGAGTCATATGAGTTGCAGGAATCCCCTCTATTATACCGATAGACATATTAATTTCTACTTCTCTTTCATATAACTCTTTTGTAAAATCAAAGTAATGATTTAGGTCATCGTGAGTTATCACACCATCGTTGAATTCATTAACAATTCGTTCACCATGTTCCATCATATTATAATATTCATTAGTACTACCAATTTCTGCACCAGATTTCTCTTCTGAAATAGCTAGGGCTATAGCATGAACTTGTGATCCAGTTAACTCAGGGTTTTCTTGCTGGATTTTTATTTTTGTTTCATTTAAGTCATTATTATTTTTTAAATCTGCCATAACAGCCTCCTAAAACAGCATCATACTGCTTTTTCAAAAATCAACTGACCTTCATCTCTCCAGATTAAGCCTTCAATCACCCATTTACTAATTTCTTCTATCTTGTCTAGATCAACTCCCATAGCTAGACCAATTTTAGCAATAGAAATTGTTTCTTCATCTGATAGGTCGCCATCTTCATGGGCAATAGTACACATTTCTCTGATTAATTCTAAAGCAGCCCTTCTATCATTGATAGTTTTGACAATTTCTACCACTTCTTTATCGCTATAGGCTTTTACAACTGCTCCTAACTTATCATTGCCAATACCTATCATACTAGCTGTTGCCTTTATGAATGCTTTTTCATCCTCATCAAAGTTATTGTCTGAATGACCAATATGAGCAAGAGCAATCATAAAAGCTATTTTTTTGTCTTCACTTAGAAGTTCTATATATTCCATTTTTATCTCCAAATTCGTACTAAATAAAATATCTTGTATTTATAATATACACCTTTTTGAAATATTTTTCAAAAGAATCTCGAAAAAATCATACGATTTTTATAGCATATTAAGAAATATGTATTAAAATATCCTCAAATTTTGGAGTTAAGTAGATTTAAAAAATGAAATTTTACCTTTTAATATTATTGATTTTTCTTGTTAACATATCATCTGTAAGAGCAGATATGTGTAGCTTAGCTGAAAGGCTTGATAAAAGGAATAGAAACCTAACAGCTGATTCTATATATAATGCTTGTGCTAATATAAAAGGTAATTCTGAATATAAATATGCATATGCAAAAAGACTTTATGATGGAATTTATGCCCAAAAAAATAATTATAGAGCAATATATTTTTTTAGAGCTGCGGCAGCTGACAATCATCAAGAGGCGATGTTGAAACTTGGGGACATGGCCCTAAAGGGTGAAAATAAATATAGTTATGATACTAATCGCAAACCTGTTAGTGCTATGATTTGGTATTCTATTGCGGCTTATTATGGTAATGAAAATGCTAAGGCCAAACAAAAAAGGTTAGAAAAGCAGATTGATAAAAATGTAATAGAAAATGAAGTAGTGCCGATGGTTGGGGCATGGGTACAACATGCTGACAAAAGAAGAAGATTATCAAAAGAAATCCCTTAAGAATTTGAAAGTGAAAATAAAAGAAGAAATGAAAAAAATTTTTATAAAAACATTTGGTTGTCAAATGAATGTTTATGATTCTAAACGAATCGCGGATTTAATGAAAAAATATGGCTATGAGGAAACAGATAAAATCTCGGAGGGAGATATTATCTTATTTAATACATGCCATATTAGAGAAAAAGCCGCTGAGAAAGTTTTTTCTGATTTAGGTCGAGCTAAAAAGGTAAAAAATGTAAGAGAAAAACAAGGCAAAGATACTATCATTGTGGTAATGGGTTGTGTTGTACAGGCTGAGGATGATGTTATAATAAAAAGAGCTCCTTATGTTGATATTGCTCTTGGCCCCCTTGCCTATCACAAACTACCAGAACTGCTAAAGAAAGTTCTTAGCAAAAGAGATAGCGAAGAAGGTAATAATTTTGGTCTTATTGATACAGAATTTTATGCGGAGCCAAAATTTGATTATTTACCAGACAATAAATCTCAAGGAGCTTGCTCATTTTTGGCAATTCAGGAGGGATGCGATAATTTTTGCACTTATTGTGTTGTTCCTTATACTAGAGGAATTGAATATTCAAGACCGATTGAAGATGTTTTAAAAGAGGCTAAAAGTTTAGTTAATACGGGAACTTTAGAGATTAATCTGCTAGGGCAAAATGTGAATTCTTATCATGGTGAAGATAAGAATGGCAAAGAGCGAAATATTGCATATTTGATTAACAAATTAGCTGAGATTGATGGGTTAAAGAGAATTAGATACACAACTTCTTATCCTGCCGATGTTGATGATGATTTAATTGAGGCTCATAAAAACATCAAAGAACTTATGCCTTATTTACACCTACCTATCCAAGCAGGATCAGATATAATCCTCAAGGCAATGAATAGAAGATATAGTGCTAGTGAATATTTAAGACTGGTTGAGAAATTGCTTAAAGCAAATTCTGAGATTGGGTTTAGTTCTGATTTTATTGTGGGCTTTCCTGGAGAGAGTGATAAGGATTTTGAAAAAACAATTAGAATTGTGAATGAAGTGAAATTTATCCAAGCATTTTCATTTAAGTATAGTCAAAGGGCTGGAACCCCAGCAGCAATTATGAAAAATCAAATAGAAGAAAATGTGAAAACTGAAAGATTACAAATTTTGCAAGATTTGTTATTTTCATATCAAAATAAATTTAATAAGGATTGTATTGATAAAACTATGCCTGTGTTATTTGAACAAAAAGGACGACATAAAGGACAATTGGTAGGCAGGACTCCATATATGCAAAACTTATATGCAGAGGCAGATTTTAACTGTATTAATAAATTAATTGATGTTAAGATAATAGATGCAACAACTAATTCTTTAAAAGGTGAGAAGGTTAAAGGGTAGTATGAATAGTTCTTTTCTTGAGTTTGAAGACAATAAAACAGTTCAATCAATGATCGGTGTTCACGATTGTAATATCAAAAAAATAGAAGATAAATTTGATGTCGAAATCTTAGTGATGGGCAATCAAGTAAAAATTATTGGAAAAACAAAAGAAGCAATTGATAAAGCTAATGAGGCTCTTAATATCATATATGACAAATTAGATAGAAATATTGATGTTGATGATGGTGATATTGATGGAATTATGAGAATTGTAAATCAAAAAAGTAATGGTAAGGATAAAAATATGGATAATGAAAATCGTAACAGCAAAGACGAACAAGAAATCGTATTAAAAACTAGAAAAAAACACATTTATCCAAGATCGGTTAATCAGGCTGATTATGTAAGAGCAATGATAAATAATGAACTGGTTTTTGGTTTAGGACCTGCTGGTACTGGTAAAACATATTTAGCCGTTGCTTATGCGGTATTAATGTTAATTGAGGGTAAAATTGAGAGAATTATCTTGTCAAGACCTGCTGTTGAAGCTGGAGAACATTTAGGTTTCTTACCTGGGGATTTGAAAGAAAAAATCGATCCATATCTTAGACCTTTATATGATGCTATTAATGATATGATGCCACAAGAGCAAACTGAAAAATTACTTGAAAGCGGTGTAATAGAAGTGGCACCACTTGCTTTTATGAGAGGTAGAACTTTATCTAATGCTTTTGTTATTTTGGATGAGGCTCAAAATACTACAGTTCAACAAATGAAAATGTTTTTAACCAGACTTGGCGAAAATTCTCGTATGGTGGTTAATGGCGACATGAGCCAGACTGACTTGCCAAATGGAGTGATTTCAGGTTTAAGAGATGCAATTTATACCTTAAAGAATTTGAAAAATGTAGAATGCATTAAGTTTGACGACAAAGATGTTGTAAGACATGGCTTGGTAGCTAAAATTGTAAAAGCCTATGATGAAAAATATAAAAATGCAGTCAATGAAGAGTAAAATGTCGATAGTTAAATTTGATATAGCTTGTGAATATGATGAATGGCATAAAATTGATGCAATAGATGAAATTTGTAAAAAAGTATTAACCAAAACATTTCTAGAAGTTAAAGACGAGATAGACCTTAAGGGAAAAATTCCTGAGGTTAGTATTGCTCTTATTGATGATAAACAAATTCAGGAAATAAATAAAGAATATAGAGGAAAAGACAAGGCTACTAATGTGATTTCTTTTGCTAATATTGATTATGGTTTAGATTTTATAGAAGAAGAAAATACAGTATTGCTTGGCGATATTGTGATTTCTTATGATACCTTAAAAAAAGAGGCAAATGATACTAACATAGAAATTAAAGATCATCTATATCATCTGCTATGTCATGGGATGCTTCATTTACTAGGATTTGATCATATCGATAACGATGAGGCGGAAGAAATGGAAAATTTAGAAATAAAAATAATGGATGAATTTAATATAAAAAACCCTTATAATAATTAGATAACATATTTTGCAAAGGAGCAAAGGATAAAAAAATGAAAGAAGAGCAGTCGGAAAATACCAATATTTGTAATAAAAATAGTAATGGAAAATTTTTCGGTAAAATAAAAAATGTATTTAAGAAAAAAAATAATGAGGATGTTAGGTATGTTATTGAAGAGCTAATTGATGAGGCTTGTGATGATGATAATATCAATTTTTCTGAGCATGAGCATTTACTTCTTAAAAATATCTTAGATTTTAAAAACAAGAAATGCTCTGATGTTATGATTCCAAGAGCCGATATTGTGGCTTGTTCTTATAATAGAGACTTAAAATATATTGCGAGTAAAATTATTCAATCTGGTCATTCACGGGTTCCTATTTATAAAGGTGATTTGGATGAGATTATCGGCATTGCACATGCAAAAGATGTGATGGCAAATATCATTGAGGACAATGATGTGACAATGGAAGATATTGCAAATAAGAATGTTTTATTTGTGTCTCCTTCTATGAGAATCTTAAATCTTTTACAAGAAATGCAAATTAGAAGAACACAAATGGTGATGGTGGTTGATGAATATGGTGGAGTTGATGGTATCATCACTATTGAGGATTTGATTGAGGAAATTGTGGGAGATATTGCTGATGAATACGATATTGAGACCCCTCCACAAATAATAGTTAATGAAGATAGCATTGAAGCAGATGCAAGAGCTGAGATAAAAGATATTGAAGAGATTATTGGATATGACTTATTTGAGCAAATTGAAGATGAAGAATACAATATTGATACTCTTGGTGGGTTTGTATTCCATTTATTAAAAAGAGTGCCAGCAAAAGGTGAGATTGTTAGTTATAAAGGCGATATTAAATTTAGAATTTTAGAAGCGGATCAAAGAAGAATATTGAGAGTTATGATACTTAATATTGATATAAAAAAGTAATAGATAAATGAATTTGAAAAGAATATATATGTTAGCAATAATTGCTGGGGTAATTTCCGTTTGGGCATTTCCTCCTTATTTTGTATTGCCAATATTTTTTGCTAGCATTTGTGCTCTTTTTGCTTTTAATGATGTGATTGAGACTAAAAAACATAAGTTCTGGCTTGGGTGGTTTTTTGGATTTGGTCATTTTGCTTATGGATTTTCTTGGGTTGGTAATGCACTTTTAGTAGATGTGACTAACTTTGGTTGGCTATATCCAATCGCCCTGATTGCTTGCGGGAGTTTCTTTGGCTTATTTTTTGCTATTCCTCTATGGCTTAGTTCCTATCACAAAAACAAATTGTTAAAAGATTTTTCTTTTGTAATATATTTTATCTTATTTGAATGGATTAGAAGTTTTATATTTACTGGTTTTCCTTGGAATATGGCAGGAACCATATGGGCTTTTTCAGACGAGATATTACAGGTTTTAAGTGTAATTGGTGCATTTGGGCTTAGTTTTTTTACAATGTTAATTGCAGTAATGATATATCAATTAACATACAGAGAAACCTATAAAAACAAGATATATCTTATTTATATTTCTGCAATAGTTTTATTGATTGGCGGAAGTTTTTTATATGGTTATTTAAAGTTAAAGGATAATCCAATTAAATTTAGCGATTTTAAGGTTAGAATTGTGCAACCTGCAATTCCGCAAGTTCAAAAATGGAGCCAAGATGCTCTCTATAATAACTTTAAAGAACATATTGAACTTAGTGCGAAAGATGGCCTTGATGATGTGGATTTAGTTATATGGGGTGAGACTGCAACTCCCTATCCACTTGATATGGACAAGGCAAAATTAGAAGAAATAACTAAAGCCATACCAAAAAATGGACATTTAATTACAGGGTTGGTTAGATATGCTTATAATATAGAGACTGGGAAATTTTCACCTTATAACTCAATGTTTGTGATAGATAAAAAAGGTGAGATTAAAGATTTCTATGATAAATATCATCTGGTTCCATTTGGGGAATATATTCCACTGAAAAAATATCTACCATTTAATATTAAAAAGATTACTAAGGGGCTTGCTGACTTTATGAAAGGTAAAGGACGAAGAACATTGAGTATTGCTGGCATTCCTAGTTTTAGCCCTATTATATGTTATGAAGTAATCTTCCCAAATGCTGTTGTTAATGAAAAAAATAAGCCTGAATGGATTTTAAATTTAACAAATGATGGATGGTATGGAGTTAGTGCAGGACCATATCAACATCTCATATCAGCAAAGTTTAGATCTATTGAAGAATCTAGAACTTTGGTTAGGGTTGCTAACTCCGGAATTAGTGCTATATTTGATAAATATGGTAGAGAGATTGCAAGCATTGGACTTAATGAAAAAAATTATGTTGATGTATTCTTACCAAATGTCGATTTATATTGACCTTCATAAAATATTATGACATTTTGTATTGTACAAAATTTGAAATTATAGAAATAGAAAAAGGTTTTAAATATGACAAAAGTTTCAAGAAGAGTTAGCAGAGGCAGAACACCAACGGGACAACCAAATCCAATTGATGTGCATGTAGGTGGCAGAGTTAAACTTAGAAGAATGCTACTAAACATCAGTCAAGAAAAACTTGGCAAATTATTAGGACTTACCTTTCAACAAGTTCAAAAATATGAAAAGGGTATGAATAGAATTAGTGCTAGTAGATTATATGATATTAGTAAAGTTTTAGATGTTAATGTTTCTTTCTTCTTTGAAGATATGGATAAATCCACATCAAATCAAAGCCCTAGAAATTTCATTCTCCCTGAAGATGAAATTGTTGAGGCCTTGTCTGAAGATAGAGATGAATTTAAGAATGACCCAATGAGTAAAAAAGAAACTATTGAACTTGTTAGAGCTTATTATAAAATTCCAAATAGAAATACAGCTAAACATTTGCATGATTTGATTATTTCTTTGTCTAAGACTTCTTATAAAACAGACGGAGAGTAGCCCTCATCTTTTGCACCACTAATTGCAAATTAATTTATAGTCAAACACATTCAAATACTACTTGTATGAGAAGTGCTTGGCTAAAATTGAATTTACTTCTATTGGCACAAAATATTTCAGGCAGGAATGAAGCACAAAAGACTTCAGATTGGAGACAGTAGTTAAACTCAATAATAAATTAAAGTCGGTGTATGCACCGGCTTTTTTTATGCCAATTGACAATTGAGGTTTTTTATCTATGATTATGTGCGTTAGAAATGGAGAAAAAACAATATGACTGAAAAAGAAAAATACCTATTTACAAGTGAATCTGTGTCTGAAGGACATCCTGATAAATTATGCGATAGAATATCTGATAGCTTACTTGATTATTATGTAAGTAAAGATGCTAATTCTAGAGTTGCAATTGAAACGATGGTAACGACAAATAAGGTATTTTTAGCCGGTGAAGTTAGATGTAG
Organism: Alphaproteobacteria bacterium UBA5343; assembly: GCA_002410125.1. Classification (GTDB taxonomy): domain Bacteria; phylum Pseudomonadota; class Alphaproteobacteria; order RF32; family UBA5343; genus UBA5343. The sequence continues at coordinate 28,042 of DHQH01000079.1, read as the reverse complement.
TGAAAATGTGTCTAATGCAGAGATTAAAAATGAAGTGAGAAAAGCTATTAAAGATGTTGGCTATGAACAAGAAAACTTCCATTGGGCTAATGTTGAAATTATGAATAATATCCATGCTCAATCAACTGATATTGCAATGGGTGTTGATGTTAATGGTGCTGGCGATCAAGGAATTATGTTTGGTTATGCTAAAGATGAGCATTTAGGTGATGGTTATGAAGATCATCTAATGCCTGCAGCAATATCTCTTTCTCATAGAATATTAGAAAATATGGCAAAAGATAGAAAAGCTGGAAAGCTAGAAGGAATTATGCCAGATTCAAAAAGCCAAGTTACCTTAGAATATCATAATGGTAAAGCTGTTAGAGCGGATGCAATTGTGGTATCAACTCAACATAGTGAAGAGTTATCACAAGGTGATGTTAGAGAAATTGTTAGACCTTATGTTTTAGATGTTTTACCTGATGGGTGGATGGTTGATGAAGATAAGTTTTTTGTGAACCCAACTGGTAAATTTGTAATTGGTGGCCCTGATGGAGATACTGGTTTGACAGGTAGAAAAATTATTGTTGATACATATGGTGGTTATGCTCCTCATGGTGGTGGTGCTTTTTCTGGAAAAGATGCAACAAAAGTTGATAGATCTGCTGCTTATATGTCGAGATATTTGGCTAAAAATATTGTTGCAAGCGGAGTAGCTAAAGAATGTCTAATCCAGTTATCTTATGCAATTGGCGTTGCTAAACCTTTATCAGTTTTTGTGGATTGTAATAAGACTGCTGAGGTTGATGAAGAAAAATTAGCAAAAGTATTAAATGAAGTGGTTGATTTATCCCCTAAAGGAATTATCACTCATTTAAATCTTAATAGACCTATTTATACCCCAACATCTGCTTATGGTCATTTTGGTAGATTTGCAGAGAAAGATTTATTTAGCTGGGAAAAAACTGATCTTGTTGAGACACTAAAGAAGAACTTATAAAATATGAAATTTGATTTATCAGCAATAAAATTTTATGGAAGAAGAAAAGGTAAAACTCTTCATAATACTAGGAAGAAACTAGTGGAAGAATTTTTACCTAAAATCAATATTGCCAGACCAAATGAAGGTGATGAAGTTAACCTTGATGAAATGTTTAATAATATTAATGCTAAGGAATATTGGTTAGAGATTGGTTTTGGCGGCGGAGAACATCTTGCTGGGCAATCTTTGAAGAATAAAGATATTGGTATTATTGGGTGTGAAGTTTTCATTAATGGTGTTGCAAGCCTACTTGCCCATTTAACTGGGTGTTATGAGGACGGCACTAAATATGATGGCAAATTAGAGCAGGACCGTGTTGATAATGTAAGAGTGTTTTCTGAAGATGTAAGAAGATTATTAAATGCAATTCCTGATGGAAGCATTAGTAAATTATTTGTTTTATTTCCTGACCCATGGCCAAAGAAAAAACATGCGAATCGCAGAATGATTATTGAAGAAAACTTAGATGTATTTTCAAGAATCCTAAAAAAAGACGGTCTTTTACGAGTGGTTAGTGATGATAGAAACTATGTGAGATGGAGCTTATATCAGTTATCTAAACATAAAGACTTTGAGTGGAGTGCTAAGAAAGCATCAGACTGGAGTAAGCCTCCTAAAGATTGGGTGAATACTAGGTATGAACAAAAAGCAAGAAGAGAAGGTAGAAAGCCATTCTATTTGGATTATAAAAAAATTAAATAATTCAATAAAAAAATACTGGATTTTTTATTTTTTTTATGTATATTGATTACAAATACTTTTGAGAATTCTTAAAAGTGGGTCTGCGAAGACCCGCTTTTTTTAATACCAAAATTAAGCCTTATAACTTAAGAGAAATAAAGAAATGAATTTAGAACAAAAAATAGAATCGATAATTGAGCCTGTTCTTTTAGATATGGATATTGAGATTGTGAAGATAGCCTTTCTAAATGATGAGAAAAATACTTTACAGATTTTAATTGAAAACACTAATAGAAAAGCGATCGATATTGATAGAATTGCTAGAGCATCAAGAGCAATATCTGCAAGTATTGATGTGGAAGACCCAATCACAAAAGAATATGTTTTAGAAGTTAGCTCTCCTGGAATTGACAGACCTCTTACAAAATTAAATCATTTTGAGAGATTTGCAGGATATGAAGCAAAAGTTGAACTCGCTAACTTGATAGATAATAGAAAGAGATTTAGAGGCATCTTAAAAGGTATTAGCGAAGAAAATCTTTTAATCGAAGTTGATGGTGAAGATTTTGAATTACCTTTTGATGAAGTTTCAAAGGCAAAACTAGTTTTAACAGATAAATTAATTAAAGATAGTAAAGAAGGAATATAAAAATGACACAAAAAGCAGCTTTACCAAGACCTGAATTAATTATGGTAGCAGATACTGTTGCTAGAGAAAAAAACATTGAGAAAGAAGATGTTTTTATAGCAATGGAAACAGCTATTGAAAAAGCTGGTAGATCTAAATATGGCTTAGAGCATGACATTAGAGCTAGCATTGACAGGAAAAATGGTGAAATCAAGCTAATGAGATATATTGAAGTAGTTGAAGAAGTTGAAAATCAAGCTACTCAAATCACATTAGAAGAAGCAAAAAGAATTGAAAGAGATATTCAAGTTGGTGAGTTTATAACTAATAGTTTACCTCCAATTGATTTTGGTAGAATTGCGGCTCAAACAGCTAAGCAAGTTATCACTCAAAGAGTGAGAGAAGCTGAGAGAAATAAACAATTTGAAGAATTCCAAGACAAAGTAGGTCAAGTTGTTAATGGTGTTATTAAAAGAATCGAATTTGGTAATGCAATTATTGATTTAGGTAGAGCTGAAGCAATACTTAGAAGAGATGAAATTATACCAAAAGAAAGATTTTCTAATGGAGATAGAATTAGAGCTTATATCATTGATGTTAGAAAAGAAAATAGAGGTCCGCAAATTTTCTTATCTAGAACATGTCCTGAATTTATGGCTAGCTTGTTTAAACAAGAAGTTCCTGAAATTTATGATGGTATTGTAGAAATTAAAGGTGTATCAAGAGATCCTGGTTCTAAAGCTAAGATTGCGGTTACATCTAATGATAGTTCTATTGACCCAGTTGGTGCTTGTGTTGGACTTAGAGGTGTTAGAGTTCAAGCTGTTGTTAATGAGCTTCAAGGCGAGAAAGTTGACATTGTTAAATGGTCTCCTGATATGGCTCAATTTATCGTTAGCACCATGTCTCCTACAGATGTTCAAAAAGTGGTTATTGATGAAGATAAAAACAAAATTGAAGTTGTGGTGGCTGATGACCAATTATCACTTGCAATTGGTAGAAGAGGTCAAAATGTAAGACTTGCTGCTGGACTTACCGGTAAAGATATTGATATTTTATCTGAAACTCAAGATGCAGAGAAGAGACAAGCTGAAACTAAACTTAAAGCTCAAAGATTTATTGATGCATTGGATGTTGATGATATGATTGCTCACTTACTTGTTGCAGAAGGTTTCTCAACAATTGATGATGTTGCATTAATTGATTTAGCAGAGATTGCTTCTATTGAAGGTTTTGATGAAGATGTCGCTCAAGAACTTCAAAACAGAGCTTTAGAATTTGTTAAAAATAGAAATGAAGAATTTAGTAAAAAACAAGAAGAGCTTGGTATTAGTGAAGAATTACTTGGTATTAATGGTTTAGACCAAATGATGCTTATTAAACTTGCAGAAGCAAAGGTTAAAACATTGGATGATTTAGGAGATCTTGCTAGTGATGAGCTAATTGAAATCTTAGGTGAAGATACTCTTACTAATGCGGAAGCAAATGACATTATTATGGCTGCTCGTCAACATTGGTTTGATGAAGAAGAACAAGCTAATTCTGATGCAAAAGAAGAAACAAGCGAAAAATAAATCGCTTGAGTAAAGGAGTTGGGAGAAATGACCGATAAAACAAAAATGTTAAAATTTGTTGTTTCTCCTGACAATTATCTGATAGCTGATATTTTTAATAAGATTGAAGCTGAAGGTGTTTTAATTGAAGCTAATAAAAAATCTATTATAGCGGCGATTGAAGAAGGAAGATTTTTTGAAGCATTTGGTGATGATATAAAAATTGCTGATGATATGGTTCAAAAAATTGAAGAGAGTTTGAAAAAGCAGATTGCTGGAATGATTAGCTTGGCTAATAAGAGTGGTAGCCTGATTTGTGGATTTGACAAGATTAAGTCAAAGTCTACAAAAATAGAATTTATAATCTCAGCAAAAGATGGGAGCAAAGCTGGCAAAGATAAGATAAAAACTAATAATGTTAGGCAGTTTGAAGTTTTTAGTATTGATGAATTAGATAGAATATTAGCTAAAGAAAATACTGTTCATATTGCTTTATTGAAAGGTAAAATAGCCACTAATTTATTAAAATTGATAGAATCGTTGGATTTTTTTGAAAATTAGTGGTAAAAGGAATTAAAATCATTATCGAGGATATTTTAGAAAATGGCTGAAGAAAAAAAATTAACATTGTCTGGCAAAGGTAAACTAACATTAAAAGCAAATGTTGGTGCTGCTTCTCATAAAAAATCTAATAGCATTAAAGTTGAAGTTAGAAAGAAAAGAGTTGTTACTGGTAGTAAGAGTGTGGCTGATACACAAATGGATAGTGAAAAAGCGGCTAAATTAAAATTACTACAAGAAGCTAAACATAAAGAGGCTCAAGAAGCTAAAGAAAGAAATAAAAGAGAATTAGCTCAAAAAGAAAAAGAAGCTCAAAAAGACCAAGAGAAGAAAGAAACTAGAAAAGAAACTGTTTCAGAGCAAAAAACTAAAGATAAAAAACAAGAAAAGACAATAACAAAATCGACAGTTCAAACATCTTCAGAAAAAGAAGAAGGAAAAGTTGTAAACCCAAACAAAGAAGGCGGTAGAGATCATAAAGGATCTACTAAAAAAGATAACGAAACTTGGGAAGAAGAAGCTAAGAAAAAAGTAAGCAAAAAAGGCGGAGAAGATAGAAGAAGAGAAGCAAAAATTTCAATTTATGACATTAATGAAGATGATGAATGGCAAGAACAAAGACATAGATCTCTTGCTTCTATTAAAAGAGCTAGAAAGAAAGAAAAACAAAAACACCAACAACAATTATCTCAAGGTGAAAATGTTAAAAGAGAAGTTGTTATCCCTGAAACTATTACGGTTCAAGAATTAGCAAATAGAATGAGTGCAAAAAGTGCTGATGTGATAAAAAAACTAATGGGACTTGGTGTTATGGCAACCATTAACCAACCAATTGATGCTGACACTGCACAAATTGTTGTTGAAGAAATGGGGCATAAATTTAGAAGAGTTGCGGATAGTGATATTGAAGATCAGATTAAATCAGTTGAAGATGATGAAAAAGATTTAGTATCAAGGGCTCCTGTTGTGACTATTATGGGACATGTGGATCATGGTAAAACATCTCTACTTGATGCATTAAAAGAAACAAATATTGCTGAGGGTGAAGCTGGTGGTATTACACAGCATATTGGTGCTTATCAAATTATGGTTGATGGCAATAAAAAAATTACTTTCATTGATACTCCTGGTCACGCTGCTTTTACAGAAATGAGATCTCGTGGGGCACAAGTTACAGATATTGTAGTATTAGTTGTTGCTGCAAATGACGGTATTATGCCACAAACAATTGAAGCTATAACTCACGCAAAAGCTGCTGGAGTTCCAATTGTGGTTGCGATTAATAAAATGGATGTACCTGGTGCAGATCCAAACAGAGTAAAAACAGAGCTACTTAGCCATGAATTAGTAGTTGAAGAAATGGGTGGTGAAATTTTATGTGCAGAAGTTTCTGCAAAGCAAAGAACTAATCTTAATAAACTAGTTGAAGCCATCGTTTTACAATCAGAAATTTTAGACCTTAAAGCAAATCCTAATAGAAAAGCAGAAGGTGTAGTTGTTGAGGCTAAGATGGAAAAAGGTAGGGGTAGTGTTGCAACCGTGTTAGTTCAAAAAGGTACTCTTAAAATTGGTGATATCTTTGTTACCGGTAAAGAATGGGGTAGAGTGAGAGCATTATTAACAGAAAAAGGTGAGCATATTAAGAATGCTGAACCTGCTGTTCCTGCTGAGGTTTTAGGATTACAAGGGACACCATCTGCAGGTGATGATTTTATTGTAGTTGAAACGGAAGCTAAAGCTCGTGAAGTTGCTGAATATCGTCAAAGAAAAGAAAGACAGGCATTATCTGTTAAATCTGCAAAAACGGCAATGGAACAAATGTTTGACAAGATTAAATCTGGTGAAGTTAAATCTTTACCAATCATTATTAAAGGTGATGTTCAAGGTTCAGTTGAAGCTATTATTGGTACATTAGAAAAAATGGCTAATAAAGAAGTTAAAGTATCTGTTCTTCACTCAGCTGTTGGTGGAATTAACGAATCTGATATTACACTTGCAAAAGCATCACATGCTTTAGTACTTGGTTTCAATGTTAGAGCAAATCCTCAAGCAAGAGCTATGGCAAAAAGAGAAGGTATTGATATTAGATATTACTCTATCATTTATGATTTAGCTGATGATATTAAACTTGCATTAGAGGGTATGCTTACACCTGAATTAAAAGAAAATATTATTGGTTACTCGGAAATCAGAGATGTATTTAACATTACTAAAGTTGGTAAGGTTGCTGGTTGTATGGTAACAGAAGGTGTTGTTAAGAGAGGTGCTAAAGTTAGACTTCTTCGTGATAATGTGGTTATTCATGATGGAACTCTTGGTCAATTAAAACGATTTAAAGATGACCAAAAAGAAGTTAAAGAAGGTTATGAATGTGGTATGTCATTTGAAAATTATAATGATATTCAAAAAGGTGACTTTATTGAATGTTATGAAATTGAAGAAATCAAGGTAACTTTGGAAGATAAAGAGATCTAATCTATGAGAAAGAATCAAAGTAAAGAACCAACTCAAAGACAGCTTAGGGTTGGTGAAGAAATTAAAAGGATCGTTTCTGGTATTTTTGAAAGAGGCGATATTAGAAACCCAGAAATTGAAGGTAAAGTAATTACGGTTACCGAAGTTAGAATTTCTGCGGATCTTAAAAATGCTAAAATATTTGTTATCACTTTTAATGGTGATAGAATTGATGAAATTGTTTTAGGACTTAATGAATCTAAGGGTTATGTTAGAAAGCAATTAGGTAAAAATATGGTGAGTAAATTCACCCCTGAAATTAAATTTTATAAAGATGACAGCTTTGATGAAGCATTTAGAATCGAATCTCTACTTAGAAATCCCAAAGTTGCTGAAGATTTAGCAAAAACTGACGATGAGTAAAAAAGAGCTAAATAATTATAGCGGTTGGGTTATTATCGACAAACCCAAAGACATGACCTCAAACAGAGTTGTGGGAATGGTTAGAAGATTTCTCAATGTAAAAAAAGCTGGACATAGTGGAACTTTAGACCCTTTTGCAACAGGAATTTTACCAATTGCGATTGGCGAAGCTACAAAAACCATATCTTTTGTTATGGATGGAATAAAAGAATATGAGTTTGTTATGGAGTTTGGTAAAGAAACTGATAGTCTTGATATTGATGGTGAAGTTATAAAAAAATCAAATATTATTCCTAGTGAAAAAAATATAAAAGAAATAATTCCAAACTTTATTGGTACAGTAGAACAAACACCACCTAAATTTTCTGCAATTAAAATCGATGGAAAAAGAGCCTATGATTTAGCCAGAAAAGGCGAAGAATTTGAAATCAAAAAAAGAGAAATAGAGATTTTTTCCCTTGATTTTATTGAAAAATTTGATAAAACCAGTATTAAGTTAAGAGTTAAGTGCTCAAAGGGAACTTATGTTAGGTCTTTGGCTCGTGATATTGCTTACGAATTGGGAGCTATTTGCTTTGTGAAAGAGCTTAGAAGAACTAAAGCACTTCCTTTTGATACAGACGATGCAATAACACTTGAAAAATTAGAAGAATTGTCTTATGGTGGCAACTCGCAAGAAGTTTTACTTCCTTTAGAGACTGTACTGCGCGACATCGCGGTATTAGCCATAAATGAAGTAGAGGCTGTTGGATTAAAGCAAGGTAAAAGAATTAGAATCAGAGATGATTTGAAATTTGATAAAGCTAAGCTTAAAGATAATGTTGCTTTTGCAATGTTTGAAAATACTCCAATAGCATTAATAAAAATAAAGGGCAATGTTATGCATCCCTTTAAAGTATTCAACATTGCTTAGTAATGGTTTGTTGTGAGATGATGAACTTCGATAGTTGTTTATCAGGCTTTGAGATGAAGCAATCGCTGGGCAAGATTATAAATTAAAAAGGATATATTGATGTCGATTACAAATGAAAAAAAACAAGAATTAATTAAAGAATTCGCTACTAAAGATGGTGATACAGGTTCTGCAGAAGTTCAAATTGCAATTCTTTCTACAAGAATTTCTAACTTAACTGAACATTTCAAAGAACATCACAAAGATCACCATGGTAGACTTGGTTTAATGAAATTAGTTGGTAAAAGAAGAAGACTTTTAGACTACTTAAAGAAAAAAGACGAATCTAGATACCAAAACATCATTAAGAAACTTGGTCTTAGAAAATAATTTTTTTAGTCCGCATGAGTTCTTACTTATGCGGACTTTTATTACATCAATCGTGATGTAATTTTGGTAGATGTAGCTGGTTTATTATTCATTGTCTTGGAAATATTAAAAAAGATAATAAATAATAAATCGGCTGCGATTTTAGAAAAGGAAAATAATATAATGACAATGTTTAATGTTGTTAAGAAAGAAATAGACTGGGATGGTCAAAAGCTAAGTATTGAAACAGGTAAGGTTGCTAGACAAGCTGCTGGTTCTGTTTTAGTAACAATGGGGGAAACAGTTGTACATGTTGCTGTATCTGCAGCTAAAGAAGAAAAAGAAGGACAAGATTTCTTCCCATTAACAGTGAATTATCAAGAAAAAACTTATTCTGCTGGTAAAATCCCTGGTGGTTTCTTTAAAAGAGAAGGTCGCCCAAGTGAAAAAGAAACTCTTACATCAAGACTTATTGATAGACCTATTAGACCATTATTCCCTAGCAACTTTAAGAATGAAGTACAAGTTGTTTGTACATTGATTTCTTATGATGGAACTAATGAACCTGAAACATTAGCTATGATTGGTGCATCAGCTGCACTTACTCTTTCTGGTGTGCCATTTATGGGCCCTATTGCTGGTGCTAAAGTTGGTTATATTAACGAAGAGTTTGTTCTTAACCCAACTAATGCTCAAATGGAAGAATCAAAACTTAACCTATCTGTTGCTGGTACTACAGAAGGTGTGTTAATGGTTGAATCTGAAGCTCACGAATTATCAGAAAAAGTTATGCTTGATGCTGTTATGTTTGGTTTTGAAAAATTCCAACCAGTAATTAGCATGATTAAAGAGTTAGAAAAAGAAGCTGGAAAAGAAAAATGGGAAGCTCCTGCTCAACCAAAAGAATTTGATGAAGTATATACTGCTTTTGAAAAACTAATTGGTGCTGATTTAGACGATGCTTTCAAAACTACAGAAAAAATGGCTCGTGGTAAAAAAGTGGCTGCAGCATGGGAAAAAGCTCTAGCATCTTTAGGTGAAGAAACTGAAGAGAATGCAATGGCTCATAAAGTTGCGGCTAGTGTTTTCAAAAAACTAGAAAGTAATATCGTTCGTTCTGCAGTTATTAAAACTGGAGTTAGAATTGACGGTAGAGATACAAAAACTGTTAGAGCTATTGAATGTGAAGTTGGTGTTCTTCCTAAAGTTCATGGTTCTGGTTTATTTACTAGAGGTGAAACTCAGGCTTTAGTTGTTACAACTCTTGGTACTGGGCAAGACGAACAAGTTATTGATGCGATTGCAGGTGAATATAAAGAGCCGTTTATGCTTCATTATAACTTCCCTCCATATTCTGTTGGTGAATGTGGTAGAGTTGGAGCCCCTGGCCGTCGTGAAATCGGCCATGGTAAATTAGCATGGAGAGCTATTCATCCTATGCTTCCTTCAGCAGACAAATTCCCTTATACAATTAGAGCTGTATCTGAGATTATGGAATCAAATGGTTCTTCTTCTATGGCTACTGTTTGTGGTACTTCATTGTCTCTTATGGATGCTGGTGTTCCTTTAACAAAACCTGTTGCTGGTATTGCTATGGGTCTTATAAAAGAAGAAAGTGGTGAATTCCAAGTTCTTTCTGATATTTTAGGTGATGAAGATCATCTTGGTGATATGGACTTTAAAGTTGCTGGTACAAAAGATGGTATTACTGCTTTACAAATGGATATTAAAATCACTTCTATTACTAAAGAAATTATGGAAATCGCATTAGCTCAAGCTAATGAAGGTAGAAATACTATTTTAGAAAATATGAATAGTGTTATTTCTGAAGGTAGATCTACTGTTAGCGAAAATGCTCCTAGAATTACAACTATCAAAATCAATCCTGATAAAATCAGAGAAGTGATTGGTACTGGTGGTAAAGTAATCAGAGAAATCACAGAAAAAACTGGTTGTAAAATTGATATTAGCGATGACGGTATTATTTCTGTTGCTGCTGTTAATGCTGAAGATGGTCAAAAAGCTCTTGATTGGATTCACGGTATTGTGGCTGAACCTGAAGTTGGTCATATCTATGAAGGTAAAGTTGTTAAAATTATGGATTTTGGTGCTTTTGTTAACTTTATGGGTAGAGATGGTTTAGTACATATTTCTGAACTTTCAAATGAAAGAGCTGAAAAAGTTACTGATTATCTAAATGAAGGCGATAAAGCTTTTGTTAAAGTTCTTGGCGTTGATAATAGAGGTAAGATTAAACTTACTATTAAGAATATAAATCAAGAGACAGGTATTCAACAAGACTATCAAAAGTTTGAAGACTCCTAATGCCTACTCGGTATGACTGAGAAACAATGAAAAAGGCTTGGAAATTTCCAAGCCTTTTTGTTGTTTTTTTTCAATATAGAGAATATATAAAAAGCAATATAAAAAATAGATTATATTTTTTTTATACAATGGATAAAAAATTGTTTCAATTTTGTTACAATATGTATAAGATGGGGGCAACTTAAAAATTGAAGATAGGATATTTTATATGAAAGTTCTTAATCCCATTATGATGTCAGGAAAAAAAGTATTACCTCTTGTTGAAGGTGGAAAGGGAATTAACGGCTCAGATGGTAAGAGTGCTGGGGCATGGGCAAGAGAAGGTGGAATTGGAACTTTCTCTGGTATTTCTCCTGATTTTTATGATGAAAATGGAAATGTAGTAAAAGAAACATATGAAGGCAAAAGCAGATTAGAAAAACACAAAGAGATGATTGCGCAGGCAATTAGAGGTGGAATTGCTCAAGCAAAAATTGCTCATCAAGAATCACAAGGCAATGGTAGAATTCATATTAATATGCTTTGGGAATCTGGTGGAGCTGAAGAAATTTTACATGGTGTTTTAGATGGAGCAAAAAAACTTGTTCACGGTGTTACTTGTGGTGCTGGTCTTCCTTATAAATTAGGTGAAATTGCTTCTAAATATGAAGTTTATTACTACCCTATCGTATCATCTGCTAGAGCTTTTCAAATACTATGGAAAAGGGCTTATTCTAACTTTGTAGATTTCTTTGGTGGAATTGTTTATGAAGATCCGTGGCTTGCAGGTGGACATAATGGCCTTACAAATGCAGAAGATCCTAAACGACCAGAAGACCCTTATGAAAGAATCCTAAAAGTTAGAAAAGCTATGGAAAAAGCAGGACTATCAAAAGATGTTCCTATCATTATTGCTGGTGGTGTTTGGGCATTAAAAGACTGGCAAGATTATATTGATAATGAAGAGCTTGGCAATGTTGCTTTCCAATTTGGAACTAGACCTATGGTGACAAAAGAAAGCCCTGTTTCAGAAGCATTTAAGAAACTTCTTTTGACATTAAAAAAAGGCGATGTGATTTTACAAAAATTTAGTCCTACTGGCTTTTTCTCATCAGCTATCAAAAATAGTTTCTTAGAAAAACTTATTAGAAGAACAGAAGAACAAGTACCATTTGCTAAAGAAAAAAGCGATGAACTTGATTATGAATTTAAAGATGGTAGTAAGTCGTATTTTATAAAATCATCTGATTATCAAAAAGCAGAATCGCAAATAAGAAATGGATATAATATCATCCAAACAACTCCTGATAACACATTAGTATTCTTAAACCAGCAAGAAGCTGATGGAATTAAAGAGGATAGAAAAAATTGTGTGGGCTGTATTTCTGCTTGTTCTTTCTCTTCTTGGACACAATATGAAGGTTTAACTATGAAATCTCCTGATCCTAGATCTTTTTGTATTCATAAAACTTTATATGACTTAGGACATGGTGGTAGATTGGAAGATAATTTATTATTTGCAGGTCATCAAGTTTATAACTTTGCTGATGATCCATTATATAAGAATGGGCATATTCCGACGGTTAAGGAATTGGTAGCAAAAATTAAATTAGGCCTGTAATCTTATTCTATGGTTAATTTTCTCGTTAATTACGAATATTTTGCTCAAGTCATTTAGTAATTGCTAAAATCAATCGCAAAATTTCTTATTGCCTAAAACTTAACTCATATAATAAGACTACAAATAACATTAGGAATTACTATACAAAGACAACAAATCAAAAAGAAGCTCTGTTTTTCTATCAGAGCTTCTTTTATTAGAGTATAAGTTTTGGGCTATTCAATATTTTCGCCTGTATATACTCCCCAAAAATCACTGCGTCTTAACCAACCCTGAAACCCTTGAATATCAACTTTACAAAATTCTAAATCTGATGGACATTTCATTACTCTACCAATAACTCCAGATTCAATTCTTGCAACTAGTTTGGATTTTTCTTCTGCCTTTGAGAATAACTTTCTTTCAATACCATTTACTCTGATAGTTCTTTTGCTAGATAATAAAGTTTTTTGAATCCAACCTTCAGTTCCTTCCCAATCTCTGACTTTACGCCAAACATCAAATTCTGCAATAATTTCTAAAGGTAACCCTTTTTTGAAATACACCCATTCAATTGGATATCGCTCATTAGGTCCAGATCTTAAGTTAGCTTGGTTCTGTCTTAAAGATACGAATCTAGGCAAAGGTAAGCCTGAATTTGTAATTTGGGTAGATGCAATAGATGGAAAAACAAGTAAAAAACTCAAAAATATAAATGTTTTAATTGCTTTCATAGCTCATAAACCTTGTAATATCTAATTATTGGATGATTGTTTATTAACTTACTGTAGGACAATTATATTAAAAAATATTAAATATAAACTATCTGCCTCTGTTTTTTTCTAATTGATAAGTATTTTCAAACTCATTATTTATATTCTCTTGCTCCTCATCAAACCCCAACTCTCTTAATACCTTATTTAACCATGCTTCACGATGAAAGTTTTTAGCTTTAGGTAAAGAATCTAGAACTCTCTTATTGCCTTCAATATCACTATCATATTGAGAATATTCTGCCGCACACATATTAACTTCATTCTCAAAATTAGGAGAAAATATCTCCCCCTTTAAGTTTGCATACAGAACTAACTTCTTTGAAAGAAGTTTATTTTTTAAGATTCGAGCTTTAAATTGGTCATCATATTTATAGAAGTTTGAACAAATCATTATATCATTATCGCTATAATCGTATTCCCTCAAAACCTTAATATCAGATTCACTTGTAAAATCATTAACTTCCTTTAGTTTGTTAGTAAAATAACGCAAATTAGCAAAGTCAGACAACTCAATACTATTTGTGATATTAAAACACCTCCTCATAAACTCTTTGTGAGTTCTTAAGGCTAATTTTTTTATCTGTTTACGGTGATAGTCCATGATATAAATTACTTAAATATTACTCTATAATTGAGATAGTATCATTTTTTCACTTACTTATCAATAACTAAACTTCTTGCCAGATTATTTGTTGGACTTCGTTGATGGTAAGATTAGCTATAACATCACCCCTATTTATTACTATTGTTTCTTTACCTTTATTTTCAATTGGTACAATCAACTCATCCCTAAAAGTGCTAGATATTGCAAGCGGTGCCCCTAAAACAATCATTCCATGATCTAAAACTTTTTCATAATTACTGGTAATTAAACATTCATAACCCTTGGGGATACCTATGCCAATACCAGTTTTAATATGTTCGATTGCTCCTGGTTTTATACGCATACGATTTGGAATTGCAGCATAGATATTCATATAGCTTGCACTATCATTATCATAATTCGGAAGTGCAAGGGTGGCACCATTAGCAGTCTTACCTATTGGGATATGAATATATTTTACCATTTTAACTTATTACCTTTATAATCTTACTTTGTCCTAATTATAGCCATAATTTGTTAATAAAATTTAAAACTTAAAGTGATAGTTTGGTGGTTATGAAAATATTTTTTATGACTATATTTGCTTGTTTATTTTTGATTAACTCCGATGTTATGGCATTTGGGGCATCTCTTGATGAAATGTATAGAGACATTGTAAAAAATGAAAATGAAGGAAGACTGCCACTTTATGTTAGAAAAGGAGTGGAGATTAAACCTCATGAATATAAATCTAGAGAAGATGTGATAAAAAGAAGGCAAGATGAAGAAAGAATGCTTTCAATTTATAATCAAAGAAAAGTAAAACTTAGATATAAGTTAAGAAAACAAGCCGAATGGAAACAAATTATCAAAAATGTTATGAATAATCGAGTATCTCCGTTTGAGATGAGAGAGATTGAACGAAGAGTTAATAATAAAGACAAAGAGGCAATTGAGATTTATGCTTGGATGAAAGCTAATGGAGTTGGCTGTGGCAAAGATTTGATGAGGTCATGGAAGTTATATAAGCAGGGGGCTATGCTTGGAATTAAAAGAGCTGATGAGAATGCAAAAGCAGTTTATAAATCTATGAGCACTTATCAAAGACAGTTACTTAGATAGATAGAGAATTACTAAGATTAAAATAATCATTGTGAGACAGCCAAATGGTGCGTTTTTTCTTTGGCACTTATCTTTTCTGTTTAGTAAATATTTTATATCCTCTGGATTGATTGAATGATTAATTGCTCTAGAATTTGTAGCCTCAAAAACGAATCCTACACCAGAAATATTTTTATTGATTTTTTTTAATTTTGAGATTGGTTGTGGCTTGATTTTGAAATAATCATCATAGTTTTTTAAAACCATTATTTCTTTATCAGTTTGCCCCCATATAACAATTGGAGTTTTTATTTTACTATAATATGAATTTGAAATATCTGCAGCTTCGAATCTTAAATCTAGTTTCTTTTGATATGATACATCAAATTCTTTTACTAAAGATGTTAGATTGTAATTATTTAATGGAGAATCCTCTTTTGTTATTTGAGTAGCCAACCAATAAAGAATTTTTATATCGTCATAATATTGTTTTTCTAAATCAGAATTTAGAATTTTAACCAATACCTCTTCTTTATTATTAGTAATAGCTTTATAACAAGTAGAGATAGAATCGATATTTAGAGGTTTCTTATAAATCTTTTTGAAGTTATTAGAGGGCTCTATTTCTATTTTCTCAAAATCTAGTCTGATATCTTTTATTTCAAACTTACTAATTATAAATTCTACAAAGGCAATAATTGTTATTGGCATATTTGAAATAGCATTAGATAGCCTTTTGGGTTTTGGTGATTTATTATTATTCCAAAATATATAAGATGTGAATTTAGGCAGCGCTAACGAATCGATGTCTTCAATTAAAAATAGGGCATTATTCTTTGCAAGGATATTACAAAGTCTAAAAACTTTACATATTGTTTTTATATCTGATATGATACTCATAAATTAACTTTACCATTTTATATCTAACAGGAGTTATTATGCCTGAATTACCAGAAATTGAAACAGTAAAAAATTATTTGAACAAGGTTTTTCTAAATAACCAAATTAAAAATATAAAAATTAGCAATCGAAAACTTAGAAAAGAAATCCCTTATAATTTTGAAAATGATGTTTTGAATACAACAATTAAACGAATCTATCGCAAAGCAAAATATTTCATTTTAGAACTCGATAATGAGAAAAGTATAATATGGCATTTAGGAATGAGCGGAACGGTTGAAACAAAGGATAAAAAAAGTTATCAAAAATTAAAGCATGACCATGTGGTATTGGAATGTGATGATGAAAAATTATTAGTTTATAACGATGCTCGTAGATTTGGGATGGTTGATCTTTGCGAATCAGCTCAAATAGATAGTCATGGATGCTTTAGAGATAATGGAATTGAACCTTTTGATAAAGGGTTTAATGAAAAATATCTAATAGATAAATTAAAAAGTAAAAAAATAAATATCAAAACAGCATTACTTGACCCAAAAACAGTTGTAGGAATCGGGAACATTTATGCTAGTGAAGCATTATATTATGCTGGTATTTCTCCTTTTAGAGAATCAAACTCCTTAAATAAAAAAGAAGTAATTAAATTAGTCAAAGCTATTAAAGATGTGTTAGATAAAGCTATTAAGGCAGGAGGTTCTTCTATTAGAGATTATAAAAAGCCAGATGGAGAGGTTGGATATTTTACATTATCGCATGCAGTTTATGGTAAAGAAGGGCAAAAATGCCCCAATTGTAAATGTGATTTTAATAAAACTGGCGGGATAAAGAAAAGTTTCTTGGGAGGAAGATCGAGTTTTTATTGTGAATCTAAACAGAAATGATATAAATATATAAGATAAAAGTATTTTAATGGAAAAAATTATGAAAAAACTGACTTTATTTTTGATGTGTTTTTGTTTTATAGTATTTAATGCTATGGCAAATGAAGCTCAATTTATTGAGGGGTTTGAAGATGTTCCATTATATAAGAATGCAAAATTAATTGAAGAGAAAGGAATTAATTTTGATACAGTAGATGGGAAGATTGTTGAAGTTTATTTAGAAGTTGCTGATAGTTTTGAAAATTTGAAAACATTTTATAGAGAAAGTTTAGTGGAACTTGGATGGCAATATTTAGCAGAGGGTAGAAAATATATTAAACTTTCTCGAGAGGGTGAAAATATAGATATTAAAAAAATTAACAAAATTTCACCTTTAATTGTTAGAATCACTGTTAAAAGCGATATTGAGTAGAGGTTTTGAGGTAGATTATGGATTATAAAAATATAAAAGTTACAAGCAAAGAATCTGTTGGAATTATTGAATTTAACAAAGAAAAAGCAATGAATGCAGTTTGTTCTGATTTGATTAAAGAATTATATCAACAATTAGATATATTTGAAAATGACGAATCTATTAATTGCATTATAATCACCGGAAATGAAAAAGCCTTTGCAGCAGGAATCGATATTAAAGAACTAGCTAATAATAATTCTCAAGATGCTTATCTAAATAATTTTATGAATAGTGATTGGCTAAAAATTTCAAAATGCAGAAAACCTATTATTGCAGCAGTTGCTGGATTTGCAATTGGAGCAGGATGCGAGATTGCTTTGATGTGTGATTTTATTATTGCAGCTGATAATGCAAAATTTGGACAGCCAGAAGTGAGCATTGGGGTTATTCCTGGATTGGGGGCTACTCAAAGACTAACTAAGACCATTGGTAAAGCAAAGACTATGGACATGGTTTTAACTGGTAGAAATATTGAAGCCGATGAAGCAGATAGAATCGGTTTAGTATCAAGAGTTGTTGCTCTTAGTGATCTGATGGATGAAGCAATGGATGCTGCAAGTAGAATCGGTAAAATGTCTAAGAATGCTGTATTGATGGCGAAAGAAGCTGTTAACTCTGCCCTAAATAATGACCTTAATGAAGGACTTAATATTGAGAGAAAACTTTCCTATATCAGCCTTGATAGCGATGATAAGGAAGAGGGTATTAAGGCTATAGTTGAAAAAAGAGCTCCTAAATTTTAAAAACCCTAATAAAATTAATGATAATCTATAGTTTTTTTTGAAAAAACTAGTTGACTAATTATACTTTTTAAGTCTATAAAAGCACAACATATGAATTTGTTATTAAATTTTTAGAAGTAAAATAGTTAAAGGAAAAGAAGATGGCCCATCATAAATCGGCTAAAAAAAGAATCGTTAGAAACAATAAAAGAGCTATCATTAATGGTACAAGAAGAGCTACTGCTCGTACTTTTGTAAAAAAAGTTGAAGCTGCTATTACAGCTAAAGATAAAACTCTTGCTACAGATTTATTAAAAACAGCTCAGTCTGAGCTTATGAAAGCTGCTAGCAGAGGTATTTTCCATAAGAACTTTGTTTCAAGAAATGTTTCTAGATTGTCAGCTCAAATTAAGGCTTTATAATCTTAATATAAAATATTAAAAGCTATATAAAGAACTGTATTTAAATATAAATACGGTTCTTTTTGATTTTAAAAGATTTTATCACTCGTAAAGACTCGTACTACAGACTAGTATTTTATTATGTCAAGAAATTTAATTGCAATGTTCTGGTTTTAGACCATTGTAATTTATTTTTTTTGAGAATAGTATTTCTAGCAATGAATGAGAGAGAAAGTCGCTCAGAATTAAAGGGAGAAAAATCCTCCAAATGAGGCAATCAATCTGAATAAAAGAGAAGATTGCCATAAAGGAGGGAAAGTTTCTCTAAATTAGAGAGAGAAAGTCGCTCAGAATTAAGGAGAGAAAAAGTTACTCTGAGGTAAAAGTAAAATTACTTTAATTATACAGAAACTTTCTTTAGAGCAAAAGCGATAGAATCATCGCAAAAAATAGAAATGATTTTTATAAATCACTATGATTTAAGTTTAATTTATAATTAAACCTAAGCCCCCTTTCTCACTTTATTTTAACAACTTAATAAAGAGTTAATTTGAATATTTTAAGGACACTCTAACTCTATAAAATGTTAAGTTCTAATATTATGAAGTTTTACTTATTTTTTTTGTATTTGATAATGATTTTAGAATCGATTTCACGTTAAATACTTTTTTTTGGAACGAGCAAAATAGAATGTTTTGATCAAGTTCCCCTTAAAGAATTTAAGGAGTTGGAGAATGAAAGACCCTAAACCTAATTTTAATTTTGTTAATAATAAAAAGAAGCCAATTTATAAAGTTTCTTAAAAATTTGGGGAGAGAATATGTCTGAAGATTATAACACAGCGGTTATGCAAGAATGGCCACAAGTATGCAATCAACTTAAAACTGAAGTTGGTGAGACTGCTTTTGAGAGTTGGTTAAAACCTTTAACACCTAGTTCCATTGATAATGGCACTCTTAATATTAATGTTCCAACAAGATTTATGAAGAACTGGGTATCTACACATTATTCTGATAGAATTAAAAAAATCTGCGGAAAGAAAAATCCAAATATTGTAAATGTGAGCTTTAGTGTTCAGACTGTTCAAAATCACAACAAAGATAAATCATTAATCAAACAAATTAAAACAACCCCTGCCCCTGCCCCTGTTGGCTTTACTGAAAATAGTGTATCCAATATATCTACGGAATGGATTTCAGATACAGATAGCAGAAGACAACCAATTTCAGCTCCTCTTAATCCAAATTATACATTTGATAATTTTGTACATGGTAAAACAAATGAATTTGCATATGCTGCTGCCAGAAAAGTTGCCGAATCATCTAATGTATCATTTAACCCATTATTTTTATATTCTGGTGTTGGACTTGGTAAAACTCACTTAATGCATGCTATTGCGTGGCATATCAGACAAAATGACCCAACAAGAAATGTAGTTTATTTATCAGCTGAGAAATTTATGTATAAATTTGTTAGAGCATTGAGATATAAAGACTCTATGGCATTTAAAGAACAATTCCGTTCTGTTGATGTTTTAATGGTGGATGATGTTCAATTCATCAGCGGTAAAGATGCTACTCAAGAAGAATTTTTCTACACATTTAATTCTTTAATTGAAGAAGGCAGACAAATCATTATTTCTGCAGACAAGTCTCCCACTGATTTAGAAGGAATCGAATCTAGACTTAAATCTAGACTTGGCTGTGGCTTGGTTGCTGATATTCATGCTACTGATTTTGATTTAAGAGTTGGCATCTTAAAATCTAAAGCTGAAAATCTTGGAGTTGAAGTTCCAGAAAAAGTAATTGAGTTCTTGGCTCATAAAATTACCTCTAACATTAGAGAGCTTGAAGGTGCATTGAGAAGAGTTGCTGCTCACTCGCAATTACTAATTGGCAAAGATATCACATTAGAAATGACACAAGATGTGCTAAAAGACATGCTTCGCTCTTATGACAGAAGAACCACTATTGATGAAATTCAAAAGAAAGTTGCAGAGCATTTCAATATTTCTGTAAAAGAGATGCAATCTGCAAGAAGAGCAAGATCTGTTGCAAGACCAAGACAAATTGCAATGTATTTAGCTAAGCAATTAACTTCTCGTTCTTTACCTGAAATTGGTAGAAAATTTGACAGAGATCATACAACTGTTATGCATGCAGTTAGAAAAGTTGAAGAATTAATTTCTAAAGATGTGAACATTCAAGAAAATGTTGAAATTTTAAGAAGAATGTTAGAAAGCTAGAAAGAAAAAGGAAGAAATTAATAAGAGGCTGTATTATAACAGCCTCTTTTGTTGTTTGTAATAGGAGTAAAAACAATTAAAATATCGCATTTTATTTTAGCTCTTAGTGTTGTTGCAGTATGGGGAGCAAATGCAGCTGTTGGCAAGATAGCTGTTATGCAAATACCTGCTATAACATTTCTGGTTATAAGATTTGCAATTACAGGATTATTATTTCTTCCTTTTGCAAAACTAAAAAAAGGTGATTTGAAAAAATTATTTATAACAGCCATTTTAATGAATGTGTTTCATTATGGTTTTGTATTTTCATCTATGAAGTTTTTAGAGGCATCAAATCTTGCACTTATTCAGCAATCACAAGTACCAATGGCAGTATTATTAGGCGTGCTTATTCTTAAAGAAAGTTTTAAGATAAAAGATTTAGCAGGATTGATATTAGCATTTACTGGAATGGTTATAATTTTTGGTATTCCAAGCATTAATGTATTAGGCTTTAGCTTAGCAATATTAGGAAGCCTTGCTTGGGCTGTTGGTAGTCTATATATGAAACAGTTGAAAGATATAAATCTATATGCCTTTACTGCATATACCACCCTATTTTCAGCACCATTTTTATTTGTCTTATCATTATTTTTTGATGGATCAATGAGTGATAATTTAATTGGAGTGAACTGGCATGAAATTAACTTTGTATTATTTTATCAAATAATCATTTGTAGTTTTGCAATGATGGCATGGCAAAGATTGTTGGCTAAAAATAAAGTTAATAAGATAGTTCCTGTAACCCTGTTACAACCAATTTTTGGAATTATTGGCGGGGTGATTTTATTTAATGAAAAAATTGTTTGGCAGATGATTGTTGGGGGGCTTATAACCGCTATGGGATTATCGTTAATCATTATAAAAAAGAATAGCAACGACCCTAAAAAATAAATTTCGTCTAAAAACTTGTTTTGAGTCTAATTTTGTGATATGGTTATGTAAAATGTAATTTTGGAGTATATATGAAAGTAACAGAACAAGATAAGAAAGCTGGCGAAATAATACATGAAACACTAGCCGTTAAGAGTGATTGTTTTAAAGAAGATGGAAACTTAAAACCAGTTAAATATGTCGTAGCTATTGATGACGACATCACATCGTTATTTCAAGCTGCAAGAGCCATTAGAAAAATGCATGATGAAGGCCAAGAACCTCCTGTGTTATTATGTGTGGGTGGTAAAGGAATGCTTAGCAAATGGACCATGAAATGCACTGAAGGTCAAAACTTAGCTAATTTTGCTGAAAAAACTATTCCTGAAGAATTATTAAAAGAAGTTGTTGTCCTTGATAAAGGCAAAAATAATGGCGATAACATTATGGCAGTTAATGACTATGTGATGTCAAAAGACAAGGATGCTAATGTGCTTTTCTGCTCAACAAAGAGATTATCTTCGAGAGTTAAATTAACCAAAGATTTTCAGGCTAAAGATTTAAAAGCTAATTACTTTGTGGTAGATGAGACATTTCAAGATGTTTTAGATAGAAAATATAATGGCAAAAATCTTGGTAATGGTGCTGCTTTGTTAAATGAATTATGTCAGCTATATGAAGCTAATATAAAATATGCTGGCAAATATCAAGCTCCGATACCCAAAGAGCAAGATACAGAAGAATTGAGAGATGCTGCTGCACATCTAGCTCCAAACTATAATATAAAAACGACAAGAAGCATTGTATCTAACCTTCCTCAGTTTTGGAGCATGTATAAAGAATTGAAGCGAAACAAATCTAATCTAGAAAGTAGATCTAATATTGAGGCTGCAAAATTAAGAAAAGAATTATTTGCGGATATCGATGAAGAAAATGTAAAAAAGAGACTATTATCTATTTCAAAAATCAGAAGCATTAACAAAGGACCAGACATAGATTAAAAAACTTAATAAAAACAGCTCCTTTTAGGGGCTGTTTTTTATTGTGGAAAACTAGTCTCAAATCTTATATTTTGCTTTGGTTTCATCACTATTGCTGTTATAGTAAATGTAATATAAATTTTAACTATAAATGAAGAGAAAAAGAGATGAAAATTACAATTGAAAGAGCATCGTTATTAAAATCATTAGCACATGTACAAAGTGTTGTTGAAAAAAGAAATACTATCCCTGTTTTATCAAATGTGAAATTAGAAGCAAAAGATAATAAACTTAGTCTAAATGCGACTGATATGGATATGGAAATCATCGAATCAATTGATGTTGATGTTGAAACAAATGGTGCGACTACTGTTCCTGCTCATACATTATATGACATTGCTAGAAAACTTCCTGACGGCACACAAGTTGAACTTAGCTACCCAGATAACAAAGGGCATCTTACAATTGCAGCTGGTCGTTCTAAATTCTCTTTAGCATGTATTGATGTGGCAGATTTCCCTCAGTTAACAGGCGAATCTCTTCCTACCAACTTCAAATTAAAAGCTGAAGAACTAAGAGATATGATTGATAGAACTAGATTTGCTGTTTCTACAGAAGAAACTAGGTATTATCTAAATGGTATTTATGTTCATAAAAAAGATAATGGTGAAATTTCTTCGCTTAAAGCCGCAGCAACTGACGGACATAGACTAGCTACTGTTGAGTATTTACTTCCTGAAGGGGCTGAAAATTTAGCTGGTATTATCATTCCTAGAAAAGCTGTAAATGAAATTAGAAAATTAGCAGATGAAACGGAAGAAGATGTTTTAATTTCTATGTCAGAATCAAAAGTTAGGTTTAAGTTCGAAAATGTAGTTCTTTCTACAAAATTAATCGATGGCACATATCCTGATTATGAAAGAGTTATTCCAAAAGATAATGACAAAGTGTTAGAAGTTGAAGTTTCTACTCTTAAACAAGCTGTTGAAAGGGTTAGTATCGTTTCTGAGAGATCTCGTGGTATTAAATTTGCAGTTTCTAACAATCTAATCACAATTACAGCTTCTAGTGTTGAGGCTGGTAGTGCTATGGAAGAAGTTGAAGCGAATTATGAAGGTAATGTGATTGAGATCGGCTTTAATTTTAGATATCTACTTGATATTTTAGCTGAAATTAAAGGTGAGAGTGTTAAATTGCTTCTTGCTGATTCTGCATCTCCAACCATTATTAAAGACGAAGATGATGCAACAGCTACTTATGTTCTTATGCCAATGAGAGTGTAAATTTTACAATTAAATTACTATAGGTCTTTTTATGTTAGCAAGTCAGCTTAATAATGCGATGAATCTTGACCAATCTTCTTCTCTTTTAGAAGTGGATGAGATTGGTATATCTGAGCTTAATCTGACTAACTTTAGAAATTATGAAAGTTTGCATCTAAAAACGAATCAAGGTTTGGTTGTTTTAACTGGTGAAAATGGCAGTGGAAAGACTAATGTTTTAGAGGCGATTTCTTATTTAATCGCGGGGCGAGGACTTAGATCAGCAAAACTATCTGATGTAGCTAGGAAGACTGCTAATGATAGTGAGATGGATGAGTATAGTAATAATATTATTGATTTTGCGAATCCTTATAAATGGATTGTTAATGCCAAAATATTAAAGCAAGGTGATGAAGTTACAATTGGTACAGGAATTGAAGCCAATCAAGAATATCAAAATAGAGTTTATGATAAGAGAATCGTGAAAATTAATGGTGAAAAAGTTAGTAACCAATCTGATTTAGATAATTATATGTCGCTGGTTTGGTTAACTCCACAAATGGATAAACTGTTTCGCTCTAGTGGCACTCAAGCAAGGAGAAATTTCTTAGATCGATTGGTGAGTGCTTTTGATGCTCTACACTCAAAAAGAATTGCTAATTATGAACATGCTTATAAGCAATGGGTAATGTTAACTAGTGAGGGTAATTTAGATGATAGTTGGCTTTCTTCACTAGAAGAACAAATGGCAGAATTTGGAGTTGCGGTTGGAGCTGCTCGAATCGAAATGGTGAATAGATTAAACCGTTTTATTGAGATGGAAGATGATGAATATTTTCCAAATGTGGTGATTGAATTAAATGGTTATATCGAATCGCAATTATTAAGACTTGCAGCTGTTGATGTGGAAGAAGAATTTAAGAACTATTTGAAACATAATAGAAAAAATATGCAGTTCAAAAAAATGGCAAGCATTGATGGAATTAACAAAAGTGACTTTAGGGTTAGGTATAAAAAGAAAAATATGGATGCTGAACTTTGTTCGACAGGTGAACAAAAGGCACTTTTAATTTCAATTATATTAGCCCATGCAAAATCTATTAGTTTGGATAGAGGCTATTCTGTAGTTTTATTATTAGATGAGATTGCTGCTCATTTAGATAATATAAAGTTAAATGCTTTATTTGATAAATTATATGATTTAAGGGTTCAGGCTTTTATGACTGGTACTGATATTTCACAATTTGAATATTTAAAAAATAAAGCCCAGTTTTTAAATGTAGAAAACTCAAAAATAAATGAAGTAAATTTTTAGAATAATAGTAAAGAGAAAGAGGAAAAATGACAGAAAATAAATCAAATTACGGTGCAGAATCGATTAAGGTTTTAAAAGGTTTGGATGCTGTTAGAAAAAGACCTGGTATGTATATTGGTGATACTGATGATGGGACTGGTCTGCATCATATGGTTTATGAAGTTTTAGATAACTCTATTGATGAAGCTTTGGCTGGTCATTGTGATAAAACTGAGATTATCATTAATGTTGATGGTTCAGTTACTGTTCGCGATAATGGTCGTGGAATTCCTGTTGATATTCATAAAGAAGAAGGTGTTTCTGCTGCTGAAGTTATTATGACACAGCTCCATGCTGGTGGTAAATTTGACAGTAACTCTTATAAAGTTTCAGGTGGTTTGCACGGTGTTGGTGTGTCAGTTGTTAATGCTCTTTCTGATTGGTTGAAATTAAAAATTTGGAGAGATGGTAAAACCCATGAAATGGAATTTAACAATGGTTATGCGGTTGCTCCATTAAAAGTAACTGGTGAGGCAGAGGGGCAAAAAGGTACTGAAATTACTTTCCATCCATCAGCTGAGACATTTACTAAAACTGAATTTTCTTTTGAGACTTTAGAAAAAACAATTAGAGAAAAAGCCTTTCTTAACTCTGGCGTTTTCTTAAAATTGATTGATATGAGAGAAGAACCTCAAAAAGAAGTAGTTATGCATTATGAAGGTGGTTTAAAAGCATTTGTGAAACATCTTAACAAATCAAAATCTCCTCTTCATCCAGAGACTATTGCGATTGTTGGAGAGAGAGACGATGTGACTGCAGAGTTAGCATTAGAGTGGACTAATGCTTATCATGAAAATACTATTTGTTTTACAAATAATATCCCGCAAAAAGATGGTGGTACTCACTTGGCTGGTTTTAGGGCAGCTCTTACTCGTTCGATTAACAACTATATTACCGAAAATGGATTAGCTAAAAAAGAAAAAGTTAGCTTTACTGGTGAAGATATGAGAGAAGGTCTTACTTGTGTATTATCAGTTAAAGTTCCTGATCCTAAATTCTCATCTCAAACAAAAGATAAGTTAGTTTCATCAGAAGTTAGACCTGTTGTTGAGGGCATTGTTGGTGAAAAATTAAAAGAATGGTTTGAAGAGAATCCGCAAAATGCAAAAGTTATTGTTGGAAAAATTATTGAAGCTGCAACTGCTCGTGAAGCTGCAAGAAAAGCAAGAGAATTAACAAGAAGAAAAGGTGTTTTAGATGTTGCTTCTCTTCCTGGAAAGCTTGCTGATTGTCAAGAAAAAGACCCTGCTTTATCAGAATTATTCATCGTGGAGGGAGATTCTGCGGGTGGATCTGCTAAACAAGGTAGAAACAGAGTTAACCAAGCAATCCTTCCTTTAAAAGGTAAAATCTTAAATGTTGAAAGAGCGAGATTTGATAAAATGTTAAACTCTGCTGAGGTTGGAACATTAATTACTGCTCTTGGAACTGGGATTGGTAGAGATGATTTTAATTTAGAAAAACTTCGTTATCATAAAATCATAATCATGACCGATGCTGATGTGGATGGTAGTCATATTAGAACTCTACTTCTTACATTCTTCTATCGTCAAATGCCTGAAATTATTGAAAAAGGTTATTTATATATCGCTCAACCTCCTCTTTATAAGGCAAAGAGAGGTAATTCTGAAATTTATCTAAAAGATGATAGAGAAATGGAAGATTATTTGATTAATGGTGGCACGAATGAAGCTATAATCACCTATGCAAATGGCGAAAAAATAATGGGGGCTGATTTATTAGACTTGGTTGAGAAAACTAGAAAAATTAAATCTTCTATTGAGCCATTAACAAAGAGAATACCTAAAAATATCATTGAACAAATGGCTATCCTTGGAATGTTTAACAAAGACATTATTAATGATATTGAGAGCTATAAAAATAAATCTCAAGAAGTTGTAGCAAAGTTAAATGATTTAGAGCCTGAATATCAAAAAGGTTGGCTTGCTGAAATCAAAGAAGATGGCTCTTGTGAATTTTCAAGAACTCTTAGAGGGGTTAGAGAAGCTTATATGATTGATGCTAATATTAATGACTCAAATGAAGCAAGAATTATTGATTCTCATCGTGAATTTTTAATGAGTAAGTATAATGAGCCATTCACATTTGAATGTAAAGGTTCGCCATTTATGATTAATGGTCCAGTGTCACTAATGGATGTGATTTTAAAAGCTGGTAAAAAAGGTATCTCAATACAACGATATAAAGGTTTGGGTGAGATGAATGCTGAACAGCTTTGGGAAACAACATTAGATGCAGAAGCAAGAACCCTATTACAAGTGAAGGTAGATCAAGCTGATGAGGCTGATGATACATTCTCAACCTTGATGGGTGATGTGGTAGAGCCAAGACGTGAATTTATTCAGGATAATGCTTTAAACGTTGCAAACCTAGACGTATAGTTTTTAATTTATTCTATGGGTATTTAATACAGAATTTGTGAATATTTTGCTCCCGTCATTTACTAACTTATGTAAAATCAGTCGCAAAATTTCTGAATTCTTATTACCTACCTCATATAATAAACCAAAATATGAGTAAAACTTCTATTCGCACAAAATCCATCAGACCCAACTTGTTGGG
>DHQH01000079.1:0-248 GCA_002410125.1 Alphaproteobacteria bacterium UBA5343 | reverse complement strand
ACCCAACTTGTTGGGGTTTGGGGGCAAGAATTAACTCAAGAAACTGGAAAATAAAAAGGAGGCTTAATGCCTCCTTTTTTGACCCTAGTTATTATTATATACATAATCACCCTATTAATACTTATGATTATAATAGATTTCTTTTATTACATATCGGGCAATTAATTAAACCATAACTTAAGGAATTGGGGGTAGAATAGTTAGTCTATTAGTACTGGATCCCCGAACCACAACTTATTGTGATGTTC
>DHQH01000071.1:17104-17243 GCA_002410125.1 Alphaproteobacteria bacterium UBA5343 | reverse complement strand
CCTGGTTGCATCCCAGTAAGTAAAATTGGTTTTAAGTTTGCTCTTGCAGCATAAATGCCAGCGGTATAGCCGGCACTTCCAGAGCCTATAATCAAAACTTTAGTCTTCATAATTAGTTCCTCGTCTTTTGCACCACTAA
>DHQH01000071.1:16230-16810 GCA_002410125.1 Alphaproteobacteria bacterium UBA5343 | reverse complement strand
TATTGGCACAAAATCCATCAGAATTAAGACCGATATAGTAGTTGTGGTGATTAAGTTGTTTTTAATTTATTAAACATAATTTAGATATATTTTTTCTAAAAAACAAGGGGTAGTTAATTACTACCCCCTGATAAATTAAAATATGTTTATTATTATAGGTCTTTTTTATGTTTTCCAAGATATTCTGCAACACCTTCAGAGCTTGCTTTCATACCTTCATCACCTTTGTTCCAACCTGCTGGGCAAACTTCGCCATGTTCTTCGGTGAATTGTAGAGCATCTACCATTCTTAAAAGTTCATCAACATTTCTACCAAGTGGTAAATCATTTACAACTTGATGTCTTACAATACCATCTTTATCAATTAAGAAAGTACCTCTAAGAGAAACACCGGCATCTAATAAAACACCAAAGTTTTTACCAATAGATTTGTCAAGATCTGCTACTAATGGGAAGCCTAAGTCACCAATGCCGCCTTTTTCAACTGGGGTGTTTTTCCAAGCTAGATGAGTGAAATGCGAATCAACACTAATGCCAACTACTTTTACACCTCTTTTTTCAAATTCTTTAAGTCTATTAT
>DHQH01000071.1:11441-16015 GCA_002410125.1 Alphaproteobacteria bacterium UBA5343 | reverse complement strand
ATTGCTTTAAAGTCAGCAATCTTGTCGCTGAAAGCAATAATTTCAGTTGGGCATACAAAAGTGAAATCTAAAGGGTAGAAGAATACTATACCGTAAGAGCCGTTTAAATATGCTCTTAGGTTAAAACATTCATCAATAGTATTATTTGGCATAACCGCTGGGGCTACAAAATTTGGTACTGTTTTGGTAACTAAAGTTCCAACTGTTTCATATTTATTATTGTCACATCCACAAGACATATAAAATCCTTTCTAAAAGTTATAATTTATATAAAAAAACCATCTGGTTCGTATCAGATGGTTTTAATATAGTGTTTGATAATTTTATTACAAATAATTTTTGTTATCTTTTTTGTAACTGTTTGAGATTATTTGTAATTAACTTCTATAATCTCATAATATCTAACCCCGCTTGGAGCATTAAATTCTACAGATTCACCAACTTCTTTGCCAAGAAGCGCTTTGCCGAGTGGAGATGATAGCGATATTTTATTATTATCAATATCAGCTTCATAATCGCCAACTAATTGGTAGTTATCTTCTTTGTCAGTTTCTTCATCAGCTACTAATACATTAGCACCAAATCTAACAATATTACCACTCATTTTGCTGGTATCAATAATTTGTGCCAAGCTTACTACAGCTTCTAGCTCTTTAATTCTGCCTTCAATATAGCTTTGTTTTTCTTTGGCAGCATGATATTCAGCATTTTCTGATAGGTCACCATGGGCTCTTGCTTCAGCAATAGCATTAATGATATTTGGTCTTTCAATGCCTTTTAAGTTTTTTAATTCTGTTTCTAGGTTATCGAAACCCATTTGTGTCATAGGTATTTTTTCCATCGTAATACCCCTTTCTTTTATTTCTTTGTATTATTAAAAAAAATTACCGTGAAGGCTCTATCTTAAAGCATTCACAGTTTGGATTGTTTTTTGTTGTTTGCTGATTTTATCTAAGAAAAATATATTTGGCAAGCAAAATCGGAAAAATTGGTATTTATCGGCGACTCTTGAGTCCTTAAAACAGACGGATTATATAGCTAAAACAGCCCTATAGTCAAGGTATTTATTTCAAAAAAAAGCTGGTAAAAAATTGACTAAGGGGGCTAAAATAGATAACATAAAATTAATTTATTATGAGGTTTAGAAGATGACAAAACAAAACTTATCTGCCCCTCGTGTGGCAACAATTGTAGGTCCTTTTGCTAGTGGTAAAACATCTTTATTAGAGAGTATTTTATATTTAACTAAGAAAATAAACCGAAAAGGATGTGTGAAAGAAGTAAATAGGGTCGGAGATGCAAGCAAAGAAGCAAAAGATAAGCAGATGAGTGTTGAGAATGTGATTGCAGAAACTGAGTATTTGGATGAAAAATGGTTTTTTATTGATACTCCTGGCTCAGTTGAGTTTTTACAAGATACTTATAATGCGATGATGGTATCTGATATTGTAATTCTTTGTTGTGATCCTGATCCTGATAGGGTGGTGATGTTGACACCTTTCTTAAAGTTCTTAGAAGAAAGAGCTATTCCTCATATTTTATTTATTAATAAAGTTGAAAATCAAAAAGCACCCTTGGATGAGGTTATTCAAGCAATTTCAGAAATATCAACTCTACCATTAATAAAAAAACTTACTCCAATTAAAGAAAATGGAGTGATTACTGGTTATGTGGATTTAGTTTCTGAGAGGGCTTATACATATTCTAAGGGGGATTATGAAGATAATAAATCTTGTCACTTGGATGATGTTCCGGGTGATGTAGTTGAGACTGAAAAATTTGTTCGTCAAGAGATGTTAGAAGCATTGTCTGATTATTCTGATAAATTAATGGAAGAGCTATTGGAAGATGAAATCCCTGCGATGGATGAGATTTATGAGGTGATGAAGACTGCAATATCTGATGGTAAGGTGGTGCCAGTTTTCTTTGGGGCTGCAGAGCAAGATGCTGGGGTTAAGAGAATACTTAAGACTATTAGGCATGATGTGTTGGATGTGGCAAATACTAAAGAAAGATTGATGATAGAAGATAAGGATGCTTCATTAGTGTTTAAAACTATTCATTCGCAACATACTGGTAAATTGTCAGTTGCTAGGGTGTTAGACGGTGAGCTAAAAGATGGTCAAGAAGTTGGCGATGGTAAAATAAGTGGCTTATTCTCATTATTTGGAGAAAAAACTAATAAAGTATCGTCAGCTAAAAAAGGTGAGATTGTTGCAATTGGTAAGGTAGATGAAATTGTAACTGGTGATATGGTTGTTGGTAATAAATTAAAGAAATATGATGATTGGGTTAAACCTTTAGATGGGTTATTTTCTTTTGCTATTACTGCGGCTAAAAAAGGTGATGAAGTTAAGCTTTCAACAGGTCTTCATAAATTAATAGAAGAAGATGTTTCTCTTACAATTGAGCATAATAAAGATACAAATGAGATGCTTTTATGGGGGCAAGGAGAAATCCATTTGCAAGTTGCAGTTTCAAAACTTGCTAGTAAGTTCCATGCAGAAGTTAATACTAAAAGACCAGAAATTCCATATATGGAAACTATTAAATCAGCAACCAAGCAACAAGGTCGTCATAAAAAACAATCAGGTGGAGCTGGACAATTTGGTGATGTGCATGTGGAAATCAAACCACTAACCAGAGGAACTGGTTTTGAATTTATCAATAAGATTGTAGGTGGTGTAGTGCCAAAATCATATATTCCAGCCGTGGAACAGGGATGTAAGGAATATATGCAAAAAGGTCCAAATGGGTACCCAATGTGTGACTTATCAATCACTCTTTATGATGGGTCTCACCATCCTGTTGATAGCTCGGAGCAAGCCTTTAAAATGGCAGGTATTATAGCAATGAAAGAGGGAATTCCAAATTGTAACCCTATAGTGCTTGAGCCAATTTTAGATATTGAGATTTCAATTCCTAACGATTGTACATCAAATACTCAAAGAGCTGTGTCTCAAAGACATGGGCAGATTATGGGATTTGAGCAAAAAGAAGGTTGGCAAAATTGGGATGTGTTAAAAGCACAAATGCCACAAGCTGAAATGCATGATTTGATTATTGAGTTGAGGTCCATAACTATGGGAGTTGGGAGTTTTTCTTGGGCAGTGTCTCACCTCCAAGAGAAGGTTTGATTCTAGAGAGACCTATAGATTAGGTATTGCCTAAAAACCCATTATATTTAGAGAAAATTGGAATTTATTGCCTAAAATTTGCTGACTATAATATAAGTTTTTAGGTGGCAGAGTTTGACTATTTTTTAGCACAAAATCCATCAGATTGTGGCTGTAATTTTGTTTTTGGTTTGTTCTTTTTAATTGACTCTGTTTATATTTTGATATAGAAGAAATATAGGTGGAGAAAATTGATGGATAATCAAAATATATTTAAGCAAGAATCATGGAATCCTGTAATTGGTTGTAGTAAAAAAAGTGCAGGTTGTAAAAATTGTTATGCTGAGCTTATGGCTTATCGTTTGCAAGAAATGGGAACTAAAGGTTATGAAAATGGATTTAAGGTAACTCTTAGACCAGAGAGATTGGATAAACCATTAAAAAAGAAAAATTCTGTTTTCTTTTTTGTGAATTCTATGAGTGATTTATTTCATAAGGATGTGCCATTTGATTTTATTGATAGAGTATTAGCTATTATAAAAGCAACACCTTATCATCGTTATATGGTTTTGACTAAACGAGCTGAAATTATGGCGGATTATTTTAAAGATAGAGAAGTGCCAAATAATTTATGGCTTGGAGTAACTGTGGAAAATCAAAAAGAAGGTGTGCCAAGAATAGATTATCTTAGAAGTATTTCAGCTGGAATAAGGTTTATATGTGCGGAGCCATTATTGGAAGACTTGGGAAAGCTTAATCTAAAAGGGATTGATTGGGTGATAGTTGGTGGAGAGAGTGGAAATAAAGCTCGTGTAATGGAAAAAGAATGGGTGATTAATATAAAAGAGCAATGTGAGAGAGATGAGGTTTGTTTTAGTTTTAAACAATGGGGAAGTTGGAACGAGAAAAAAGAAAAGAAACATAAAAGAGATAATGGTAGGCTGTTAGATGGTAGGATTTATGATAAGATGCCAGAGGGAATTGGGGAAGTGGTGCAAAAAAGTTTTGATTTCTAGTTTGAAAATTTTCTCTCTTTACAGTTCTTTTGTTTTGAGTCAGTATAGGGGCAATTGATTTTAACATATTTAAATTAGAGGAATAAAGATGCTTAGAGAAGAAATTAAAAATGCTATGAAAACTGCGATGAAAGAAAAGAATCAAGCTGAGCTTTCTACAATTAGGTTAATTAATGCTGCGATTAAAGATAGAGATATTGCTTCTCGTGGTAAGGGTGATGATGTAGAAGTATCTGATCAAGATATTATGAAGCTTTTACAAACTATGATTAAGCAAAGAAAAGATAGCATTGATATGTATCAAAAAGGTGGTAGAGCAGAGTTGGCTGAAAAAGAGCAAGGTGAAATTAATATCATTGAAAAATTCTTACCTAAACAAATGAATGAAGATGAAATTAAAGCTGCGGTTGAAGCTGCAATTAGCGAAACAGGTGCATCATCT
>DHQH01000071.1:0-11253 GCA_002410125.1 Alphaproteobacteria bacterium UBA5343 | reverse complement strand
AAATGGGCAATATGCGTGGTAAATATGCTGGCTCAATGGATTTTGGTAAGGCTTCTGACATTATTAAAAAGGCTCTTATGGGTTAATTAGAATATGGCTGATTTTAACTTATTTCTTGACGAACTTAGAAATAGAATACCATTATCACAGGTAATTTCTAAAAAGGTTAAGCTGTCTCGAAAAGGTAAAGACTGGACTGGTCTTTGCCCTTTTCATAATGAGAAGACACCTTCTTTTATCGTTAATGAACATAAGGGATTTTATCATTGTTTTGGTTGTGGTGCTCATGGAGATATTATTACCTTTGAGATGAAGGCTAATAATTTGCCATTTATAGAAGCAGTTGAAAAATTAGCAAATGAGGCGGGACTACAAGTTCCAAGAGCAAATCCAGAAGATAAAGAGAAAAGAGAAAAAAGAACCTCTTCTTTTGAAGTAATGGAATTAGCTGCAAAATATTTCCATAAGCAACTTAGTTTGGTTAAAGGGCAAAATGCTCTGAATTATTTGATGAATCGTGGAATAAAACAAGATACAATTGCCAAATTTAAGCTAGGATATGCTCCATCAGGGAGTAATCTAAAGGCTCATTTGAATTCTAAGAATATTAATGAAAATTCGTTATTAGAATTGGGGCTTATTTCTGAAAATGATAAGAAAAAAAGATATGATTTTTTTAGAGATAGGGTGATTATTCCGATTATGGATAAGCAAGGCAGAGTGATTGCTTTTGGTGGTAGGGTGTTAGATGATAGTTTGCCTAAATATCTAAATTCTCCTGATACTCCAATTTTTAATAAAAGAAGAATTTTATATAATCTATCAAATGCAAGAGAGGCTGGATATAGTCGTAAACAATTGATTGTTTGTGAGGGCTATATGGATGTGATTGCTCTTGATATGGCTGGATATGAAAATGCAGTAGCTCCGCTTGGAACGGCTTTGACTGAAGAGCAAATTGGTGAGTTATGGAAGATTGTTGATGATCCAATACTTAGTTTTGATGGCGATAAGGCAGGGGTGAGAGCTGCGATGAGGTCAATTGATAGAGTGTTGCCAATATTGCAGCCTGGTAAGACTTTGAAATTTGTGTTTTTACCAGATAAATTAGATCCTGATGAATTCCTTAAAGAACGAGGAAAAGAAGAATTTGAGAAATTATTACAAAATGCGAAACCTTTAGCTGATATCATTTGGATGAAAAATCAAGAGGGTAATTATCTTAAAACTCCAGAGCAAAAAGCCAAATTAGAGCAAGATATTATGAATGATATTGCTAGAATTGAGAATAAGACAGTTCAGGGGTATTATCAAAGAGAGATGAATAATCGTGTTTGGCAGAATTTGAAAATGAATAAGAATTGCAAAGCAAAGTCAAAATTTGGCTCTAATAATAGAGTTCAGCAGAGTGTTCAAAAAATTGTAAGACCAGATCTTAAAGAAGATAATATATTATTATATGATATTATCGCTCAGCTAATTTATTGTCCTAAGTTAGTTAGCAAATATGAAGAAAACTTATTAAGCCTTAATGTGAAAAGTGGAGAGTTAAAAGAGTTATTATCTTTAATTGTAGAAATAACATCTGAGAGTGATGGTGTTGAAAATAAAGAGTTAATAGCCATTTTGAAGAAGGGGCATAATAAATTACTCAATATTGTATATCCAAAGGTTGAAATTGCTTATAAGCAAAGGTTAGAAGAATTTATGGTGGATGGCGAGATTGAGAAGAAAATCAATATAATGAGAATTGAAGATTTGGATTTGGAAATAAAAGAGTGTTTAGACATAATAAAAGGATCCGATTCGGTCGAAAAAAATGTGTCGGAAAGGTATTTTGCTCTCAAAAAAGAGAAAGAATCGTTATTAAATGATGTGAATGATGATTTTTGATTCGCTTGTTAACCTTTAATTTATAGTAATTTTGTATAGTTTGTTGCGAAATGTGTATTTTTAATACTATTGACAAATGTTTCTATAGAAACTAAATAATGGGGAATAATTTGTTAATATCTGATATTTAAGGAATAGTTTTTATGGAATTCAATGATAGCAATGCTAATTCTCAATCTAGCAAAAACAGCGATGATCCAATCTTAGATGTATTTACAGGAAAAATTAAGAAACTAATAGAAAAAGGTCAAAAAAGAGGCTTTATTACTGTTGATGAGTTAAATGATGCTTTGCCTTCAGAAAAAGAAACTTCTGAGTATATTGAAGATATCATGACTGCTATTTCTGATATGGGGCTTTCTATTGTTGAGAATTCTGAAGAAGCAGAAGCACAAGATAAAGATGAAAAAGAAGAAACTGCTGGTAACTTTGATGAAAATGAAATGGGCAGATCTGATGATCCTGTAAGAATGTATCTTCGTGAGATGGGTACTGTTGAGTTACTTTCTCGTGAAGGTGAAATTGCGATTGCTAAGAGAATTGAAGCTGGTAGAACAGTTATGATTGATGGGTTATGTGAAAGCCCAATGACAATTAAAGCTATTAAAGTGTGGTGTGATGCTTTAATTGAAGGTAAAATGCAACTTCGTGATATTGTTGATTTAGAAATGATGTATGGGCAAGAGCCTAATATGGAAGATGTAGAAGACGAAGATGAAGAAGAAATAGATGATGATGTAGAAAAAGTTATTAACGGTGTTAATGACGATATTGATGACGATATGGATGAAAATGACATTGATAGCGATATGGAAGGTGCTATTGATGATGAAGATGATGAGGACGGTGAAGAAGGTGAAGAGGGTGATGGTGAAGATGATGATGAAGATGGATCTAATGGCAGACCAACTGCATCAATTTCTTCAATGGAAGCATCGCTACTTGAGCCTGTTATTGAAATCTTGTCAAAAATTTCTGGTTATTATGATGATTTAAGAAAAATTCAAGATAAGAGACTTAAAGCACTTATGACTGGTAAGAAAGTATCTTTGGTTACAGAAAAAAAATATGTGGCACTTAAGAAAGAATTAGTAGAACTTATGAGTTCTATTCATCTTAATGCTATTAGAATTCAGCAATTAGTTGAGCATCTAAATGACCTTAATAGAAGGCTTATGGGTTTGGAAGGTAAAATGCTAAGAGTTGCTGTTAATTGTAAGATTAAGAGAGAAGATTTTATTAAAGTCTATCATAATTCTGAATTAGATCCTAGCTGGATGGATAAAGTTTCTACGAAAAGTGGCAAAGGTTGGGATGTTTTTGTATCTCAGCACAGCGAAGAAATTAATGCTCTTAGAGAATCAATTATTATGCTTTCTAAAGAATGTGGTCTTCCAATATCTGAATATAGAAAAGTGGTAAATAAAATCCAAAAAGGTGAGCGAGAAGCTGAAAAAGCTAAACAAGAAATGATTGAGGCTAACTTAAGATTAGTGATTTCGATTGCTAAGAAATATACTAACCGTGGGTTACAATTCTTAGACCTTATTCAAGAAGGTAATATCGGATTGATGAAAGCAGTTGATAAGTTTGAATATAGAAGAGGTTATAAATTCTCTACTTATGCTACTTGGTGGATTAGACAAGCTATTACTCGTTCAATTGCCGATCAAGCAAGGACAATTCGTATTCCAGTGCATATGATTGAGACAATTAATAAGTTAGTTAGAACTTCAAGACAAATGCTCGCAGAAATTGGTCGTGAGCCAACTCCAGAAGAATTAGCAGAAAAACTTTCAATGCCGTTGGAAAAAGTTCGTAAAGTAATGAAAATTGCTAAAGAACCTGTTTCGTTAGAATCTCCTGTAGGTGATGAAGATGATTCATCTCTTGGTGATTTTGTGGCTGATGAAAATGCTGTGCAGCCTCTTGATTCTGCAATTCATTTAAATCTAAGAGAAACATGTACAAGAATATTATCATCTCTTACTCCAAGAGAAGAAAGAGTGCTTCGTATGAGATTTGGTATTGGTATGAACACTGATCATACACTAGAAGAAGTTGGACAACAATTTAATGTTACTCGTGAGAGAATTAGGCAGATTGAGGCGAAAGCTCTTAGGAAGTTGAAACATCCGAGTAGGTCTAGGAAGCTTAGAAGCTTTTTGGATCAATAGGAAATCTTCGTCTTTTGCACGAAATCACATCAAATTAATTTATGCCCAAACACGTTCAAGTAGTTATCTACGAGAAGTGCTTGGGCAAAATTAATTCAATGCACCTTCGCACAAAATCCTTCAGATTAGTTAGTGGTACTTAATTCTTAATTATCTGTCTCATATAATACAAAGATTGGTGAGTAAAAAATAGATTTAAAACAAAAAAAGGTGGGTTTAAAGCCCACCTTTTCTATTTATAATATCTAGCAATCTCGCCAGACTTTATCAGTTCTAAATAATCAATGTGCTGTTCGTATAGCACATTGTATTTTGCAAATATTAGTTCAATTTTGAAATGGAATTCATGCTTTGTAGTAGGTCCATATCCATTAAATTGTACTAACTTTTCTTGTTCTTTAATTGCTTGGTTAACATTTTCAAATTTACCAGCTATGTTCATCTTTACCACTTTTTTTGAAAAAGGAGCGATGTTGAGTTTCGAACAAGTTTCGTTTAGTAATGATATAGGTTGTAGCAGTAATTCTTTTAACCATATTATATCATCGCTGTTAGAGATTTTTAAATTTTCAATAAGAGTTGTTAGCTCTTCAAATTTTATCCCTATTGTTTTTCTAATCTCGTAATTTGTGATTAGAGGTGCGAACTTTTTATCTGTTTTTTGTAATTCAGATATTAGTTCTTCTAATATTGTATTTTTCATAATTGTAGATTTTAATTTTTGTATTTAAGGGGGTATAGTAGAGGGGTAGTGTATAGAAGTCAAATAGTAATCTTCGTCTTTTTCCTCAAATCATATTAGATTCTTATTAAGAAGTGGTGATGTTATTTTTTAATTCTTTGATTATTTTATTCATATCACTAATAGTTAGGTAAACTTCAAATGTTTTATCTTTGTTATTGTAATCTAAAAATTTTAGTTTTTTTATGTTATGTGTTGTATTATCAACATCAAAACCTTCGAGACATCTACCGTGGGCAATAGAATTTCTCATGTGTCTAAAAAAATCTTTTACTGTTTTTTCATTGCTTTTGTTTGCATATTTAGCTTTTTTTATAATGTGATCTATGTTGATATTGTCATAGTTTATGGAATCATATTCTTTGGCAAATACAAGTAAACCTAATAGAGAATTAATAGTCATAGTTATTTCGTATTCATATTTATCGGGTTCTCTGCTATGGTTCTTTTTATAAGTTTCTAGATTTTTATATGTTCTTGTAAAAAAATCTTTTATTAAATTTCTTTTGTTATATTCCATAAGTAACTATAGCTTTCATATTAAAATGTGATTGTTTCTACTTCTTTGGTTTGGGTATCTAAGATAGCAAAGCTGACAATCTTATTTTCAGGTATGATTGAGCCTGGGTTTATTAATTTAGTGTTGTTGATAAGTTCTGTTTTTGCTATATGGGTATGACCATAAAATACGAAATCAAATTCATCTGATTTTGCTAGTAATGTGCCAAGTTTTGGATAGTGAGTGATGCAGATTTTTATTCCATCAATTTCAAAGTCAGCAAACATTCCTTTATTGTCTAAATCCATCTCGAAGTTATTGGAATTATCAAGTGTCATTTTGGTAAAAGTAATAATTTCCGCATCATTATTGCCTAATATTGTTCTGATTTTTCCTGAGAAATTTTGTATTATCAATTTTACAGATACAGGAGATCCTCAATCTCCACAGCAGATAATTTCTTCAATCTGTTGTTCTTTTAAGATGTTTAATGTGGTTTCTAATTCTTTATGGTAGTCGTGTATGTCTGAGATTATGCCTATTTTCATACTTACTCCTATCTTAGCTCATACTATTGATACCTAATACAGAATTTGCGAATATTTTGCTCAAGTCATTTAGTATTTCTAAAATCAATCGCAAAATCTCTTAATTCTTATTATCTATCTAATATGATAAGCTAATATTATCATTTCTTATCTCTATCTGAAATCCATCAGATTGTAAAATTTATTATTTTATTTAGTTTATCTTATAAAATAAAAAAAGCTAGCATAAAAATTATGCTAGCTTTTTAATGGTGGGTCCTGCAAGACTCGAACTTGCGACCAGACCGTTATGAGCGGCCTGCTCTAACCAACTGAGCTAAGGACCCAAGGATATTTTCAATCTTGAAAATATCAAGTTGTTGCTGATGAAAATATGATAAAATCTTCTATCAGTCAAGCAAAAATATAGGCTCTATGAGATATTTTTAATTTTCTTTTGAAGCCTGTGCTATCAGTATAATATTACCTAATAAGATTAAGCTCCCACCGATTATCATATTATAAGTCAGTTCGGTTTTTAATATGGTAGTGTCTAAGATTACAGCGAATAATGGTTCGAGTAATAAAATAAGTCCACCGTGAAGGGCTGGAACTCTCTCAAAACCTTTATACATCAAGAAATTTGCCAGCCAATAAAAGCCAATAGCATAGATTGTCATATAGATTAAGACATCTGATTTCATAAAGTTAGAAATGTTAAAACTTAATATATCTGATGGGTTGTTAGATGAAAATGGAATAAGGCATGTGAAGAATATAGCACTTATGAAAAAACACCAAAAATAGGTTTTATTGGCAGGGACTTTATTTATAGATAATTTTTCAACAGTAAAGACTTCACAAGATACTAAAATACCACTTATTAGGGCTAATATTACTCCTAATGTGGAGCCTGTAATATCTCCGAAGCCAATTAATGTGTAAGCTCCTGATATAATGAGGATTGAGATGAATGTTTCGTAAGTTTGTAACTTTCTTTTTAACATGAATCTGGAGATTAATATGGTCTATAGGGGTTGGGTATACATTAGTAGCAAGATAAGACTTACGGAGGTTCCTAAAAATAGGGGTATGAAAGATGTAGCAGTCATTAAAAGAGTGATAACTATGTAATAAAATATCCATTTTATACCTAGTTTAGAGATGTTGTTTATTTTTCCTTTGTTTAGAATAAAGAGCCAAATTGAAACGATAATACAAGGTATCAGGGATAGTTCTAAAAATGAAAGCCCCATAAGTTCAAATAATTTTGCACCAAAAACTATTCCGCTAAACATTATAGCGGAAATAGTTAGAGTTAGATAAGATGATGTTTTAGTCATAAGTTATGCTCGTCCATATCCATATTTAAGAGCTATTTCTTCTTCAATAGATAAATTTGAGGTTGGTAGTCTGGATACCCTTTGAGCTGTTTGGTAGGCTTCTAATTTTTCTTTTGTTCCTGTTTTTTCTACTATCTCTATTAATGTGTTAGGGGCTGGTATCCAGTTCATTTTTATACTAGTACTCTTTTTTATAATTTCTTTTTTTATGGCACTTTCAGCTTTTTCTTCTTTGCTTGCATTTATATAGAAATTGATGTCATCTATATTAAATCCAGAGCACATACCATGGATGATGTTATAAGTTTTTATAAAATCTTTTTCATCAAAGAGTTCTTTGATTTCTGGATTGGTTTTTGCTAATGCTTTAAATTCTGTATTTAGTTCTTGGTGAATATTGCTGTTTGATAGGTGTTTTTTCAGGGTTTGTTGGGCTCGGTAGTCTTTACTGAATCTTTCAAAATTATTCGCTAGAGCTGAGTAATAAGGCATATATTTATTAAAAAAATTAATTTCATATTTATGGTCTAGAGGTTGATTGTCTGGTCCTTTATATGTTTGAGATATACCTGTGATATTATATTCTTGTTCAAGGTTTCTAGGTGGTGAATCGCAGTCATGTATTGATATTTTTCTAGAACCTTGGGATAGGGAATGTATTATTGCTTGTTCAACATTCATTATGAAATACTCCATAAACTCAGTAAATAATATGTAATTAGAACATTTTTTACCTATTTTGTAAAGGAGTAAAACTTGTTATGGATTTTGAGTCTATATAATATCCTTCTTAATATAGAGTTATTTATATCTTTTTTATGAAGATATATAAACCTTGTTATTTGAGCACAAAATAACATAGTAGTTGTTATAGCATATGATATTAAAATACCTTTTAATCCTAAGTGATAGCTAATGGCTAGAATATATGCTGTAGGTAGCATTATGAAATTACTTATGCCAAATTGGATATATGATAAAAACCAAGTTTCTCCTCTGCCTCTTAGAATATTTGCTAGAGTTGTTTGTATGGAATCAAACAGCAAACCACATAGGAAAATAGGGGTGAGTGATATTAATGTATTATATATTATTTTATCTGTGGTATAAAATCCATAGATATGGTGTGAAAATTGATAGATGATTATGATGAATAGGAGGTTGATTATTATGCTTATGACAAGACTGTTAGTTCCAGACATAAAACTTGCATGATAGTTTTTTTTGCCATGATAGGCTCCTATCATAATAGCGGCAGCTTGACCTATACCTCTACTCATCATGAATAGAATACATATGATGGTATAATAAATTCCAAAAATAGATAGCTCATTTGTACCAATCCAACCTATTATTATAAATAATAAAGTAATGCTTGTTTCTTCTAAGCCCATTGATATTCCAGCAGCATAGCCTAGTTCTTTTTGTCTTTTCATGTCTTTATTATTTATTTTTGCTTTTCGGATGAATTTGAGGATGTGTTTATTTTGTTTAGAATGGGTGATTATTATGATCAGAGATAAATAAGAACTGATTAATGTACTAATAGCACAGCCTATTGCTCCCATAGGTTCAAATCCAAAAGCTCCATAGATAAATATCCAGTTGCAAATTATGTTTAATATGTTGGTGATAAATGATATTATCATTGGGATTTTTACTTGTTCAATACTGTCTAGGAAATATATATAACATCCATAAATTAACATAGCAGGGGTAATTAGTCCCATTATTGATAATATTTCTCCACTTTTTTTAGCGACTAAATATGTTTGTTTTGTTAATCCAAAAATATATGTTCCCTGTGAGCAGATTATAATTGATATTAAGGATATGAAAATGGCATAAGGGATAGATCTTTTGAGTATACATCCACATTTTGAGAATTTTTTCTTACCAAATGCTTCAGAAGATAGGATTAGAGTTCCTAGTAATAATCCTAAGCATATTTCTAATATTAAATAAAATATAGAATTTGAGAGAGTGTAATAAGCAAGCTCTTTTGTATCAAATCGACCTAACATAATACTATCAGTAATACCCATTAGTTCTAGGCTAGCACCAGTTAATATTAATGGGATGGATAGTTTTAGTATTTTTATAAAATTATCTCTAATACATAGTTTTTTTATTGAAAACAATTCTAAAAATTCCTGCTTGTTATTTTGTATTTTTTATTATATCTTGCGGGTAATTAAAAAAAGATTATCAAGTTATGTGGAGAATTAATTTATGGCTTCTTATCAATATGTATATGTAATGAAAGATTTATCTAAAAAATTTCAAGGTGGAAAAGAGCTTTTTAAAGGGATTACTTTGTCATTTTTCCCTGGAGCTAAGATTGGGGTGTTAGGTAATAATGGTGCTGGTAAATCAACATTACTTAAAATTATGGCAGGCATTGAAAAAGAATATAATGGTGAAGCATGGGCTGCTGATGGTGTTAAAATTGGTTATTTAGAACAAGAGCCACAACTTGATCCAAACAAAAATGTTATGGAAAATGTGATGGATGGAGTTGGTGAGGTTAAGTCTTTGCTTACTCGTTTTGAAGAAGTTAGTGCCAAATTTATGGAAGAGTTATCTGATGATGAGATGAATAATCTAATCGCAGAGCAAGCAGAACTTCAAGAAAAAATTGATGCGATTGATGGTTGGGACTTTGAGAGAAAAGTTGAAATGGCAATGGATGCTCTTAGATGTCCACCAGCTGATGCTGATGTTACAAAATTATCTGGTGGTGAGAAAAGAAGGGTTGCTCTTTGTCGTTTGCTTCTACAAAAACCTGATATGTTATTACTTGATGAACCTACCAACCATTTGGATGCGGAATCTGTTGCATGGCTTGAAACACATTTAAAAGAATATTCTGGAACTGTGGTGATGGTAACTCATGATAGATATTTTTTGGATAATGTGACTGGTTGGATTTTGGAGCTAGATCGTGGGCAAGGTATTCCTTATGAAGGTAATTATTCTGCATGGTTAGAGCAAAAACAAAAAAGAATAGAACAAGAGCAAAGAGATGAAGGTAATCGTCAAACCACACTTTCTCGTGAATTAGAATGGATTAGAAAAAATCCAAAAGGAAGACAAGCAAAATCTAAAGCCCGTGTATCTGCTTATGAAGAATTATTATCGCAATCCGGAAAAGATAAAATATCATCAGCTACAATTAATATTCCAATGGGTGAAAAATTAAGCGATATCGTAGTGCAAGCTCATGGAATTTCTAAAGGTTATGGTGATAGATTACTGATTGATAATTTATCTTTTGATGTTCCAAAAGGAGCTATCGTTGGTATTATTGGTCCAAATGGTGCAGGTAAAACAACATTGTTTAGAATGATTACAGGGCAAGAAAAACCTGATAGTGGTGACTTTAGAGTAGGTGATAATGTAACCCTTGGGTATGTTGACCAATCAAGAGATGATTTGGATGGAAATAAAAATGTGTGGGAAGAAATTTCTGATGGTCTTGATATGGTGCAGCTAGGTAAAAGGACAATGCCAAGTCGTGCTTATG
Organism: Alphaproteobacteria bacterium UBA5343; assembly: GCA_002410125.1. GTDB lineage: Bacteria > Pseudomonadota > Alphaproteobacteria > RF32 > UBA5343 > UBA5343. The sequence continues at coordinate 546 of DHQH01000071.1, read as the reverse complement.
TTGGACAATTTAACTTTAGAGGTGGAGACCAACAAAAGAAAGTTGGAACTCTTTCTGGTGGTGAGAGAAACCGTGTACATCTTGCAAAAATGCTTAAAAAAGGTGCAAATGTTATTCTTCTAGATGAGCCAACAAATGATTTAGATGTTGATACATTAAGATCACTAGAAGAAGGTATTTTAGAATATCCAGGATGTGTATTTGTAACATCGCATGATAGATGGTTCTTAGATAGACTTGCAACTCATATTTTAGCTTATGAAGGTGATAGTCAAGTAGTTTGGTTTGAAGGTAACTTTGAAGAATATGAGAAAGATAAAAAGAGACGATTGGGTGAGGATGCGTGTAATCCGCATAGGATTCGTTATAAACCAATTTAAGCTATTCTATGGTCTATTTTGTCGTTGACTGCGAATATTTTGCTCAAGTCATTTACTGACTTGTAAAATCTCTTAGGTATCTAAATTTGCATTGGTCGTTATTACTTCCCTTGCTTATTAAGATATTACAAAGACTTTGCAGAAAAAAAAGTAAAGTTGTTTACTT
>DHQH01000025.1:11858-12166 GCA_002410125.1 Alphaproteobacteria bacterium UBA5343 | reverse complement strand
GGCATATCTAACAATATCTTGATGAACATGGAAATCGTATCGGTAGGGTGTTGCCAGATGGTACAGTTGTAGATTTGGATGGTAATGTTATTGGTCGAGCAGTTGAAGGCAGGCTAGTTTATGATGAAGACGGCAATATCATTGGTCGCGTTTTAGAAGATGGAACAGTTGTAGATTTAGACGGCAATGTCATTGGTCGAATGCTTGAAGATGGTACAGTTGTTGATATGAATGGTAATATCATTGGTAAGGTTTTAGATGATGGTGTTAGCGGTTTTGGTGGTCGAGTTGTCTATGATGAAAATGGT
>DHQH01000025.1:5481-11576 GCA_002410125.1 Alphaproteobacteria bacterium UBA5343 | reverse complement strand
AAGTTGGTGATAAAAAAGTTGTCTATGATGAAAATGGTAATATTATTGGTTATGTTGGTGAAGATGGCTATGTCTATGATAAAAATGGTAACAGAATAGGTAAAGTGTTAGAAGACGGCACCGTTGTTGATATGAATGGCAATATCATAGGTAAAGTTGGTGATAAAAAAGTTGTTGTTGATGAAAATGGCCGCATTATTGGTTATGTTGGCAAAGATGGTTATGTTTATGATGAAGATGGTAATATCATAGGTCGAGTTTTAGAAGATGGGACTGTAATAGGTTTGTCCGATAACATTATTGGAGCTCTTGTGCCAGATGGTATCCCATTAACACCAAAGTCAGAAGTTTTAGGTGAAGTAAAATCCAATGGCTCTGTTGTAAATTCAAGAGGTGAAATCGTTGGTAGAGCAAGTTCAAGCGGTTTAGTAAGAGATCCAGCAGGAACTGATATAATTGCCCGTATTGTTAAAGGTGGAACTATCATTGGTTATGGCTGTAAAGTAATTGGATACTTCCAAGAAGATGGTAAAATCATTGATACTAAAACCAAAGCTACCAGAATCAAAATGATGCCAGATGGCACCGCCGTTGATGAAAATGGTATATTTCTAGGATCAGTTTTACCTCGTGGTAATGTTGTTGATAATGAATGTAATTTAATCGGTGTTGTAAAATCAAATGCAGTAGTACTTGATAAAGATAACGAATATGTGGGTTGTGTGAACCCTGATGGAACAGTTCTAAGTGATAGTGGTAAAATTATTGGTCATGTTGTAAAAAGAGGCTCAGTTCATGGTTATGATGGAGAATATTTAGGCTCAGTTAATAATGTTGGTTTTGCTGTAAATCCTGCAGGTAATATTATAGGGTGTGCTAATAGAAATAATGAGGTTCTAAATCAAGATAATATCTATGTTGGTAAGGTAATAAATAATAGCTTTGCTTATACTAAAAAAGGTGAGTTTTTAGGTGTAGTAAATAAGCATGGTAAAATCAGTAACAATAATAAATTAAAAATCACTTCTGCTAATAATATTATTGATAAAAATAACAATATTATAGGAGCTATCATCAAAGACAGATCCAGTATTATCTCTGCTGATAATAAAATCTTAGGTAAGGTTTTCCCAAATGGTAAAGTATATAATTTCTCTGGCGATATTATTGGTCGTGTAATGGGGGATGGTTTTAATTTCTATAAGTCTCAACTTGGTAAAGTCATTAATGAGCAAGAAGTATCTACCTATATGGGTGAATCGATAGGTAAAACCACCTATACAGGAGAGGTTGTAAATATTTATGGTGAAAAACTAGGTAAAATAAACACTGTAGGATTATTTAAAGATAAAAATGGAGTAATCTCAGCAGGAGTTACTAAAACAGGACCAGCCATTGGTTATGATGGTAGTTTTATTGGTTATGGACTTACAAATGGTGCTGTTGTAAATAAAGGTGGTAGTGCTGGTTTTACAAGTTATGATGATAAAGTCGTAAATTCTGCAGGTTTGCTGGTTGGAGAGATTCTACCAGAAAATATTATGATAGATCTAAGTGGTAAATATTCTGGTCGTATGGTGTCAAATTCTGATGTTTATGATAATTATAATAAATTTATCACCGCTATATTGCCAGGAGGTTCAACAGATAAAAACCTCTCGCTTCTTAAAAGAGGTTCAGTAATCAATCATAAAGGTGAGCTAATCGGTGTTATTTCTATTACAGGTGATGTGTTGGATAAAGATAACAAAATAATAGGAAGAGCATTATCAGATGGTGATGTAATTAATGATAGTGGAGATATTATTGGGACCAGAACCCCGCAAGGAATAATTGTTAACTCTGCAGGAAAAATTGTTGGATATATTAGGATAGATGGTAAAGTAGTAGATATTAACGATGACATCATCGCATCAGTTATGCCAAATGGAATAGCTATTGATCATAATGAGAATATTATAGGTTATGCTATAGAAATTGGATCGACAGTTATTAATAATGATGGGCAATATGCAGGTAGAGTCAACCCAACAGCTAAAGTTATTAATGGTATGGGTAAGACAATTGGGTATATAAAAGGTAATGGCTCATTTATAGATCTTGATGGGCAAATCAAAGGCTATATCTTAAATGAGATAGTAAAAGGTAAAGGACATTAATTTGAGAATATTGAGAGATATAAGTATTAAGACAATAAATTTGTTAAAGACATTTATTTTAACAATATTTTTGTTTATGTCTTTTATATCAAGTCCTAATGCTAGTGAAATTACTGCAATTAACTTTTTTGGTAAACCAATTGGCAAAATTATCTCCGATGGTAAAGTAATTAACTATGAAAACTCAATCATTGGTACCCTAAATCCAGAAGGCTATATTATTGATGATAATGGTAATATCATTGGTGGTATTGCTCCGGCTGGTGTAGTGATTGGTAATAAAGCCGAGGTTCTGGGTAAATCATTATCAAATGGTATTGTTATTTCAAAGTCAGGCAAAGAAGTCGGCAACACTCTACCAAATGGCTTAGTTATTAACGATAGGGGTGATATTATTGGTCAAGTTATATATCCATCTATTGTTTTTGGTAAAGATAAAAATGTTACAGGTCGTGTAACTAGTGATGGTATTTATAGAAATATAAAAGGTGAAGAAATAGGTATCATAACTCCTGATGGCTATGCTTATAAAAAACTAGATAGAGACTATTCATTGGATGGTAAATTAATTCCCGCTAAAATTGTAACTTCTATGTTTGGAAAGCCAATTGGCTCTCTAATGCCAGATGGATCAATTACAGATTTTGACGGTAAAAATATCGGTTATATTAAAGCCAATGGTTTTGGTTATGATGATGCAGGAAATATTATTGGACGAGTTGTAAGCCAAGGGTTTGCTTTTAATCCTGAAGGAGAATTACTGGGTACGGTATCTTATGATGGTTCAGTATTGTTACATTCAAACGGTAAAAAAGCCTTAGTTGATTTTTACGGTAATGTTTTAGATGAAGATAATAATATCATTGGTTATAAAGTTTCCTCAAATTCTATTTCATCAGATTTTAAAGGAAAATATATTGGTCGTTTATTCCCTGATGGTTATTTCTACGATAAAGATGGTGTTAAAAAAGGTATTATCTCTGAGGGTAGAATAATTGATACAGAAGAAGGTAAAATTTTAGGTGCTGTCGTTAAAAAAGGTTTAGTCTTTAATTCTACTGGCGATTTGGTAGGTCATGTAATGCCAAATGGTACAGTTTTTTCTGTCACAAAAAACAAAATTGAAGGAAAAATTGATGACTTTGGTAGAGCCATTGATGCCGCAGGTGATGTAATTGGTGCAGTTAAGTCAAATTTAATAGCCCTAGATACTAGCTCATCCTCTCTTGGCTATATTAATTTTGATGGCACCGCTATAATAGATGAGAAAAATAATATTACCTATTCAAATTCTATCTTAAGCACAACAGGTAGTTTTATAGGTTCAGCTATAGATCAAAATGCCATTATAAACCCTAAAGGTGATGTTATAGGTTTTGTAAGCGATAAAGGTCAAATATTAGACATTATCACTCAAAAGGAAATTGGGTATATGATATCTCCAATAATAGCTGTAAATAATAATGGTGAATATATTGGTGAATTAAAATCAGGTATTTCTGCAATTGATAAAAATGGTAATATTATAGGTTATGTAAATAATGATGGATCAATCACAGATTCTGCAAGACAGATAAAAGGCCAAATAACAACCGGTGGTTTAGTAATTCCTGCTAATAAGAAAAAACAAGGCACTATGATGCCAATCTCAGGAGCAATTATTGATAAAGATATGATTGCGATGGATTTTAAGGGTAATATTTTAGGAAAAATTAATCATAAAGCTCAAATTTTGGGGAATGGATCAGAGATTATAGGTAAAGTCATAGATAATAGATTTATCATTGATAGTAACGGTTTTGTTATTGGTGAAGCTGTAAAATTAGGGGTCATAGTTAATGAAGATTGTAAGCCTATAGCAACTCTTACCCCATCAGGCAAGGTGATTGATAAAAACTCTGTAGAATATGGTCGTATGCTAACCAATGGAGTGGTTGTTGATGATAAGAATATAACAATTGGGTATAAGGTTAATTTATCATCTGCAATTGATGATAATGGTAAGCTTTTGGGATTTACTCAAGCTAATGGTTCAATATTAAATAAAGACAAGGAAATTGCGGGATGTATAGCGGCTGGTTTTACTGTTAAGAATAAATCAGGTGATGTTATAGGAGCCATAACAAATAATTGGCCTGTGGTTGATTATAAAGAAAAATATATTGGTCGAGTATTGCCAACTGGACAAGTAGTAAACCTTCAAAGTGAAGTTATTGGTAAACAATTGGCCTCAGGCATGGTTGTAGACTTAGATGGTAATAATATTGGTAGCATAGTTAAATATCGAGTAGCATTTTATAATAGTGGTAAATATATGGGTAGAATGCTAAGAAATACAGATGTCTTATCTATTGAAGGCAAAAAAATAGCAAAAGTTCTAAGCGATGGTGTGGTTGTCGATGATGGTGGTAACAAGATAGGTTATGCTCTATATGATTTTTATGTAAAAGATAAAAATGGTAAAATCTTAGGTGTCGTAAACAAAAATGGTGAGATAGAAAAAACCTATAGTGATAGGGTAATTGGTAAGCTAGATAAAGATGGTAAATTTAACAAATCTTTAGATAGTAAAGATATAAAAGCCAAGAGATCTAAAACCGATATCGATATGGTTGGTAAAATAGTTATTGATGAAGATAGTAATAAAATTGGCTATATTAATTCCAAAGGTGAAGTGGTTGACGAAGATGGTAAAGTGATTGGCTATGTTGATGAAAATGGTAACATAGTTGATGCAAATGGAAGTATTATAGGTCAAGCTGTTAGTAAAGAATGGTTCGCTCATCAAGAAGCAGTTAAAGTTAGGAAGAAAACCCCAATAATTGGAGTAAATAACCCTAAAGATATTCCATCATTAGCTAATAATACAGGGCTATTAGATAGATTAGAAAATGCTATTGGTTTAGCTATCTCTCCAGATGGAGAGGTTATAGGTCGAGTTTTAGATGATGGTACTGTTGTTGATGAAAATGGTAATGTTATTGGTAGAAGAGATGAAGATGGTAATATTGTAGATCTCAATGGCAATATTATCGGTTTAGAAGATTTATCTGGATTAGAAGGTAATGAACCATTTATCCCACCAGGAGCATTTGGTGATGGCGGAGCATATGGTGTTGGTGTCGGCCCTGCTGGAGATTTAGGACCAGGAGGTGGTTTTGGACCAGGAGAGCGATATGATCCTGTAAGAATGAGGGCTCTAGCAATTGCTCAAGCTCAAAGAAGAATGAATATGGGTACAACCAAGATTTCTTCAACTATAAAACCCGAAAATTACTACGGTTATCAAGATGATTGGACAGATATGGGTATTGGTAAAAATATCTCGTCTTGGCCAGTACCTCATCGCGATAGAATGATTTATGCAGATACTGCAATACCTGCTGTTCTAGCTAGGTCCATTGACACTTCTCATCCTGCCCCAGTAACAGCCATTGTTGAAAGAAATGTATATTCAGCAGAAGGTAGGAATGTGATAATTCCAGCTGGTAGTAAGATTATTGGCTCTGCAGGCGGTAATGATGGTGATGGAGGAAATGCATCATCAGCTAAGGTAGAAATAGAATGGACAAGACTAATCAGACCAGATGGAGGTTCTTTTTTCTTTGATGCTATATCTGGTGATGCTCAGGGTAGAGCAGGGACACTTGGCTATTTGGATCTTCAACTTGCTAGAAAATATACAATGCCAGTTATAACATCAGCTCTTTCTTCATTGACAACTTATATGTTAGTATCTGATGAATCTACAACGACTGATGCAGATGGTAATACATCCACATCAGACAAACAGCAAGCAGCTGAAGAAGCCAGAGAGAGTTTTATTAATAACATGGATGTTATTTTCCAAAAAATACTAGCAGATAAATCAAATATTAGGGCCTATGTATTTATTCCAGCAGGAACAAGACTGACTGTTTATCCAAATGTTGATTT
>DHQH01000025.1:4343-5287 GCA_002410125.1 Alphaproteobacteria bacterium UBA5343 | reverse complement strand
GTTGATTTATGGTTAAGAGATTTCTCTAATATTAATGATGAGAGTATGCATGCTAAGCCGAAAACTCTTATTGATGAAGAAAAATATGATGGTGATGGTGTTAATGATGGTATTATAGAAAAAAGTGGTAATAGTCAGAACAATAATACCCCTGCTCAAAACGGGCAAGTTTATTATAATAATGGTGCAACAGCTCCAGTTCAGCAATCACAACCAAAGAGATTGATAAATGACAGACCAGTTAGCCAGCAAACAAGTTATACTCCAGTTGCAATACCTCCAGGAATGGCTCCATCACCGCCGCCATCATCAGGAGGAACAACGACAGGGGAAACAGGAGCTACTAATACCCAAAATGCAAATGATGATGATATACCTGCATTATTTTAGGAAATAGATATAATGAGCGACTTTAAAGTATTAGAATCAATTTTAAGGCCATTATCATATTGGTATTCCCAAGAAAATATTGAGGAAATAGCAATAAATAATCCTGGTCAAATTTGGCTACGCCTAAGAGGAAGAAGAGCTAATCCTTGGGTGCTACAAGACGATAAAAAACTATCAAGACAATATCTAAATGATTTACTTCACATTGTTGCCAATAGTTATGAATTGCCTTATGAACCAATCAATGGAACTCCAGTAGTTTATGCTACTCTTCCAGGTGATCATCGTTTCTCAGCCATTGCTGGCAGAAATATTATGTATGATAATAAAGATTTAATGGGGGGTATTGCTTTAGCAGTTAGAGTCCATAGTGATGATGTAGCATTTGGATTAAAAGACTACGGTTTACAACAAGGTGGCGGGCTTCATAAAATGAACCCACTAAAAGAAATTCAAGATCCAGAGGATCCATATGAAAGATTGCTTTTGAGTATAAAAAGAGGAGATCATATCCTTATCTCTGGTGCGACAGCTACAGGTAAAACAACATTCTT
>DHQH01000025.1:2845-4152 GCA_002410125.1 Alphaproteobacteria bacterium UBA5343 | reverse complement strand
CAGGTAAAACAACATTCTTAAATAATCTTCTTAAAATTATAGATATTCATAAACGAATTGTCACTATTGAAGACACCAGAGAACTATTGGTTCCTCACCCAAATAGAGTTCATGTGGTATTATCAAGAACTGAGCAGACTAATAATATGAATTACTCTAAAATTATTGACCTTGTAGTAAGATTTACTCCTGATGCTATAATTGGTGGTGAGATTTCAACTGCGAATGCTGGAGCTATATGGGAGCTTATGGGGTCAGGTCATGATAACTGTTTTGCAACAATTCATGCAGAAAGCTCAGAGGCTGCTTATAAGGCTTTTACTGATAGAATTCTTCATACATATCCAACCATTGATAAAAGAAAAACTCTAGAAGAAATGAAAGAGAAATTAAGGGTAGTACAAATCAGCCGTGATGGTAATTTAAGAGCTGTAACGGAGGTAACCTAACAAATAAAAAAACTCCCAATCGGGAGTTTTTTTATTAACATTTTATCAAAAATACACAGACTATTGTAGAGGAGGGATATTGAACTGCCCAATACGTCCAGGCTTAATTCTAGTACCCGCATATCTCATATTTCCAGTCTCAATTACAAATTTTTGTCGTCCTGTAAGTTGTGACACTAAATCATAAAATTCTCTTGCTTCAAGCTCTTGTCTCTCAGGATTCATAATATATAATACACAACCCTGTGTTTTCTCAGCCAGTCCACATCTAGGCCTACCATTTGGAACTTCAGGATTTGATATAACACCTTGAAGGCCTTGTTGCACACTAGTCCCTGCAAACATCACTTTACCGATGAACAATCCTATCACAAATAATAATACAAATAGCAACACCATTACCTTAGTGCTAATAATTGATGGTGGTAAGTTCAAATCTCTTGCAAAATTATCCTGATATTGGTTTTGCGGAGCATTGTCATAACTAGGAGATGTTATACTACTTTGCTCTTCAAAAGGAGAAGCTACAGGAGTATCATTGGCAAAAGCTGGTACATTTGCCTCATGATTATCATAATGAGACTCTTCATAATTTGCACTAGGCTTAGGAGCACTATGAGATTTTTTAGGTACTTTTTTAAGAGGTCTTTTTTTCTTTTTCAAGATTTTTTTTCTTGGTGCTGTGTTTAGTTTGTTTTCTTCAAAATCACTCATCGTTTCTCACCTATATTTATTGGTTTTCAATTAATATGTTATTTATAATCTTATCATCAGTTTTAAGAGCTCTAATAATTCTTGGCGACATAAATATTATAGTCTCAGAATTAGGTTGTCCTTGAGCAAAGGTTTCATCAGGAA
>DHQH01000025.1:0-2738 GCA_002410125.1 Alphaproteobacteria bacterium UBA5343 | reverse complement strand
CCCAAAGGTTTCATCAGGAAGTCCAATTATTAGGTAATTTTCACCCAATCTGCTTCTAATATTAAATTTAGTAACCTCTCCTCTTGAAGTGTCAAGTGTAATCTCGGATTGTAATTTATTTTTACCTTCCAAAGATGTCTTAGCGAGGATTGATAAATCAGCTTCAATTGCTTCTCTCCAACCACATTTACCAACATCAAATCTAGAATACCAAGCATTAGGAACTATAAATCTCCCTTCTGCTATTTGTAATACTGTAGCTTCTTTCTTCAAGAAGTTTTTCAAGCTATCAAAATTAAGTCTATCAGATGTTGAGAAAATTCTACCTAATACTCCAGTCCTTGTTACCTTAAAGGTTTCATTTGAAAAATCTTTAAGCAGATTCTGCCATCTAATTTCTCTACCTGGATTTTTAGGATATATTCTAAACATGCTCACATCATATCCAATTAAAACAGGGTTTTCCTCAAAAAACTCCACTAAATCATTTACTTTTGTTTCTAACTCATAATCAGCATCAAATGTTACTGAATATTCAGCCCAATCAATAGAAAAGTCATTGACTCCACTTCCTCTAATCACATCTAAAAGTCCTAATAATACATTGTTGGATTTTGGAGTATGTAGGCTAAAATTAGCTCGTCTGGAGAGGTGTATTATTTTATTATGAGCATCGTATCGATAATAAATTTCAGCAGCTTGAGTGAGCATATCTATAACATCTACAAGCTCACCTCTTAAATTATCTGCAGCAATATCAGGATAAGGTGCATCATTTGCAATCACCTTAATTTCAGCATCTTTCACTAATTTTTTAATTGCTAGTTCAGCTGGCATCTTCTTAAATGAAAATCCAGTTACCTCATATCTAGGGAGTAAATCATTTAAACCATTTCTATTTAGTTTAAAGGCTTTAAAATGATATGGAATAGCACTAACAACTTCTTGTACTTCCCAGTTAACATTACATCTAAGAGGAGCCTCCATGTTGAAAAATTCGGCATTTCTAGGAGTTGTCGGTGTAACTGGCATATTATTGACCGTGATTATTTCTTTTGGTTGTAAAGCGATAACATCACATCCCGCAATAAAAATAATAGGTAATAACATAAATATTTTTATCATATTTTTCATTGTATTTTATCAAGCCTCACTAACTGGTATAGGTCTTTTCATTTCAGCATTTTGTTTAACAACCTTAACCTTCTTTACTAACTTTTTCTTTTTATGACCCTTCATAAGCTTGTCAACAATATCATCTGCATTCATTCCAGCCCCTTTTGTCGGGTCTTCACCAAACATATTCTTGAACTTATTAAGTTCATCCTTATTAACCCCGCCCAGATCAGGAGCTTTGTTTTTCTCTAATTCATCTTTGAATTCTTGTAGGTTTTTCTTAAGAGCAGCCATTCCACCTTTGATTTTACTCTCAATCATATCTTTTAATTCAGGGTTTTTGACAATAAACTCTCCCGTATCAGTAATTTCTTCTAATACATCCAAAATATAACTATAATGGGGATAATCTTCTATAGCAATATTACCCATCCTAATACATCTAGCACTAATCCTAGATATAGTTCGATCATAATAGTCCTTCAGCAAAATATAATTATTAAAATTCCATAATGCTTCTTCACTAATTTTTTGTTTAGTTTGTTCTTTTTTATTACTGTCTTTTTGCTTTACAGTTTTATTCTTTTCCATAAATTTTATATCCCTACAAAAAAGCTATAATAACAATTTAATCTAACTGTTAACATTTGTAAAATTCTTTTATTTTTTATTCAGAAACTTTAATTATTAATTTTCTTATCCCCCCCTTCTTTTCCAAAAAAATGGTCAACAGCCAATGAGTAAGGGTCTTCGTCTTCCTCAGTTTGGATATAAGAAGTATTATACATCTTAAGTTTTGGCTTTGTTTTGTTTTTAACCTTGGATGAAATTAAGACATCCTCTTGGCTGTTGACACTAGTCGCCAGATATATGATGGAAGTTATATCGCCATCATCTGGGTCAAAGAAAATATCATCAATATTCTCTGCATATTTTTTCTTACTTTGTAATTTTTCTTCATTAAATTCATTGTTTGTAATATAACTCTCATAAATATCGCTATCATCTTCTTCGTAGCTCACAAATATATTGTCCAGATTTTCATCTACTTCAAATCTAGGTTCATCATCTTTTTCATATGGTAAAGTTATAATTTCTTGATCAATATCACGATCTTGATCACCATATTTAGCCTTTAACTGTTCATATAATGCTAATTCTTCATCTTCGCTATAATATCCATCATCCTCTGAATATTCATACTCATATTCATCGTCGCTAACCTCTTCATTATCTTCATCTTCAATATATTCATATTCGTAATCATCATCCTCTTCTGTATCTTCTATTTCATCTGTGTATTCTTCAGTTTCATCAATGTTCACTTCTTCTTCAAAATCTTCTAATTCATCATATTCAGGAATATTTACATATTCTTCTTTTACAATATGTTCATCATCCATGCTATCATCAAGAACATATTGAGCTTCTTCCTCTTCCTCTTCTTCAAATTCATCTTCTAGATTATTTCCATAGCCATATTCATACTCATCGTCATCGCCGATTTCGCTGTCTTCATCTTCGTCTATATATTCGTATTCATCATCATCGCCGATTTCGCTATCCTCATCTTCCTCGACATATTCATATTCATCATCATCGCTGATTTCGCTATCATCATC
>DHQH01000112.1:3613-3886 GCA_002410125.1 Alphaproteobacteria bacterium UBA5343 | reverse complement strand
CACTTTATGTGCGGGGCTTTTATATTATGAGTTGCGGGCGTACATATTTGAAACCGTCATAAGGGTTCGACAAGGAGTAAGTTTTAGGAGCAAAGTGAACGGAAACTGTTACAACTGCGACGAATGGAGGTACAAAGTACCGAACACCGAGACACCCAATTTAATTGGGTCTCCTTGTCTTTTTTTTTGATTTTATACCTTTCCCCTCTTAACTCTCATTTAATTCTTAGGGTTTATGATTATTTTTAATAAGATTGCCACGCTTCGCTCGCA
>DHQH01000112.1:0-3390 GCA_002410125.1 Alphaproteobacteria bacterium UBA5343 | reverse complement strand
AAATTGATGGGTGGGAGTTTGAATGTCAGAAGTTTAGTGAATTACTAAACATCTATTATCAGCCCGAATTTAAAATCAAAACCAAATATAAAAGATGGAAGAGATATTTTACTTATCAAGAAAGCCTGATTGAAGAAATGTTAAAAATCGGCTTTGATATCGAGAAGAAGTTTGACTTTATAGTAGTGCCTCGAGGAGTGGTTTATAAGCAAGTAGCTCATTGCCCTTATGAGGGTGGAATTTGTAACCGTAGGCATAAAAAGAAAAGTTATCTTGCCTTTGATAATAAAGTTTGGAATCGTAAAAAAATTAGAAAGACAGCCCGTAAATATCATTTACATGAGATTGCTCATATCATTGTTTCAAAATACAACAACTCACTTAGTGATACCCTTAGTGAGGGACTAGCTGAAGTTATTCCGATTTATATATTAGGATATAAAGAACACCATAAAAACCTTAGTTATGATGAATTTGTGGATATTGAAATCATTGATAAAGATGGGGCACTTGATGATGATTTTAAAACCCCTGCTCAAGAAAAAAATACTTATAAGTCAGCTTATTTATTTGTTAGAAAAGTTATTAAAGAAATCGAAAAGAAATATAAGGTGAGAAAAAAGAAAGCTCTGATTATATTGCTAGAAGAATTAAAAAAAGCAAAATCTAAGCCTGCTACTTATAAACGAATAGCAAAATTAATAGATGTAGATGTGAAAAAATTAAAATCGAAAGAATTTGTGTTTAAGAAAAAATAAAACTTTATTAGATAATCTATATATATCTAATGAAAGGTTTGTGAATGAAAATAGAAATAAAAGTATCGGTAATTATACCAGTTTATAATGTAGCTAAATATTTAGCCAAATGCTTGGATTCTGTTATTGGTCAAAGTTTAAAAGAAATTGAGATTATTTGCATTAATGATGGAAGTACTGACAACTCACTAAAAATTCTAGAAGAATATAAAAAAAATGATGAGAGAATTACTATAATTAATCAGAAGAATCAAGGGGTTTCTGTTGCAAGAAATAATGGGCTTAAAAATGCTAAAGGTGAATATATTTATATGCTCGATAGTGATGATTTCTTAGATGTGAATGCATTAAAAAGAATGTATGAACGAGCCTATCTGGACAATGCTGATATGGTATTGATTGATTTTTATAAATATATAAATAATAAAAACAAAGAAAAAGTCAGATATTATTTAACTTTTAACGATGGGGCTAATGCCCTACCATATACAGCATGGAGTTATATGTTTAGAAAAAAATTATTAACAGATCATCCTGATATAATGTTTCCTGCTAATGCCCACCCAATAGAAGATACTGCTTTTTCTTTTGCCTTGTCTTGTGTTGCAAAGAGATTTACTTATATATATGAACCTTTATTATATTATAGACAACATAGTGAAATGGTAATGGCAAAGATTAAGGGTGAGAAAAAAGAGCAGTTTGTTGAGAGTAACATTATTTGTCTGAAATATATAAAAGAATTTTGGAAAAATAATAAAAAAATTAGAAAAAGAAATAAACAAAAATATTTAACACTACAAATAGGACTTATTGATCAAGTTAAAGTAGATACAGGGGTCAGCTTAGACAAATATCTTCCAAAGAATAGGATATTTTGGATTTCATAGATTTAATTTAATTTTAATATAAAAAAAAGAGGTGGATACTAATGTATCCAACCTCTTGGTGAATGTGTGTCCTATGAAAAGGACTGATTACCTCATGGAGAGACAATCATATGACTATTTCAGCACCTCTATTAGCCGTAGCTGTAAAGTGAGATGCTTCGTTTCTTCAATTGAAAAGGCTGTTTGCATTTGCGAACAGCCTTTTGTGGTGAGTAAGAAAATAACTATTTAATTGTTTCTAGTTTTCTTACTTACACCTATTTATATTTTACCGTCCCTGCCTTATTTAATATTAACCTTTTTTAACTTATGAAAACAAGCGACAAAAGGCAGTTTAGGTAAAGAAATTCAACTAAGTAATATAATATATATTGGTCAAATTAACCAACAACGAAAAAACAAACTAATACCAAAAAAAATATATAAACTATCCATAGATATAGTTATGTTTTCTTTTTTTGTCAAGTCTTTTCGCTATATAAGAAATTACATAAATAAAAACCCGCCAAAATGACGGGTTGTTTTTATTTATCAATAGCTTAGTTTTGTTCTTCAATTGGAATTTTTCTTTTCAATCTATTTACAAATTTAATAGATCTTTGAGCTGCCCATTTTTTTCTTCCTTGCTCTCTTTGGAATATAACTTGATAAATTTTGAGCGAATCATCAAATTTCTTTAATTTTGCTAAACAACTAGCTAATCCATCGAAAAGTTTGTGATGGTATTTACCATTAAGGATTTTACGGCCTTTGATGTAACATTTAAGGGCATCTGTATATCTTTCAGCTTTTTGATATACATAACCAATGCTCACCCAGGCTTGGATTTCATTTTTATCAATTTTTAGAATTTTACTAAAACATTTAAGAGCTTCATCATTATCACCCATAAGCTGATATGTAACCCCTCTTCCGCTGATAGCTTTGATATTTTTCTTATCTAGCTCTAAAATCTTATTAAAATATGCGATTGCTTGAGCAAAGTTTTCCATTTTTTGAAATGTTACGGCAATACTTAGTAATGTTTGAGTATTGTCTGGCTCAATTGCAATTGCTTCTTGTAGGGTTTCTACTGCTTCTTTGTATTTAAGAAGGTTTTGATATGCGATAGCTCTACCATTTAGGGCTTCGATTGATTGTGCATTATTTGAAAGGGATTTATTAAAACAATCTACAGCATCGTTATATAACCCTTTTAAGCTAAGAGTTACACCTTTATTGTTTAATACTTCTACTGCGGTTGGGTTATATTTTAAAGCAACATCGAAACATTCAATAGCTTCTGCATATTTGCCTAGCTTTTGAAATGCATAACCTTTACCATTATATGATTTCCATGAATCTTTGTGTTGTTTGATATATTGATCGAATTCTTTGATGGCTTCTACATATTCGCCAATGTCTAAATATTCTTGACCTTTTTTGTATGAATAGTTGTTCTTATCTATTGGTTTCATTTTACCCTCTTATTGTTTTGCAAATAATATTAGAAATAATATTTCCCTAATCTTAGAATCTTATTAAATACCCTTTGATAGAAAATATCAAGTATTGATTTGTTTTTCATATAAAAAAATATCCCTAAGAACATAATCTTAGGGATATTTGTGGTTTTTAAGGTTAATTACATTTAACAGCACCAACATCGGCTGGGGTTTTATACCCTTGATCTTCACCAACACGGTTTCCTACATTATAGTATTTTTCATATTTTGTAGGCCATGTATAACAGGTTCCATTAT
>DHQH01000006.1 GCA_002410125.1 Alphaproteobacteria bacterium UBA5343 | reverse complement strand
ACGAGATTGCCACGGGCTAAAGCCCTCGCAATGACAGGCTATGTTATAAATCTTTTACGAAGCGGAGTTCGTCATAGAATTCGGTTGGGGTGATGAATTCTGGGAGGAGTTTGCCTTCTGGTATTCTTGGTCCAAAGATAATATTAAACGGTATGGCTTTTCTGCCATAAGAATCTAGTAATGACAAAATTTCAGCATCATATTTAGTCCAATCCCCATAAAAAGCAGAAATTGTTCCCTCTTTAATCATCTTTTCAAAATTATTAGTTTTTAGTAATAATCCTTCATTAACACGACAAGTCATACACCAATTAGCCCCAATTGTTACAAAAACGATTTTTCCAGACTCAACATCTTGTTTTATTTTGTCTTTATCATATTCTTGCCAAAGATTTAGATTGCTAACGGGAAGGTTTGAATAGTTTTTATGCTTGTAATAAATTGTTGAAGTAATGGTGGTAGTTATGCCTAGCAGCATTATCAATTTTACAATTGGCATAGATTTTTTAATCAGCTCTGATTTGGAGATAGATTCCATAAATTCTTCAGGATTACTGCTATTAATCACCTTATAAACAAAGAAAGCATAGTAAATTAGAAATAGCCCAATAGCGGTGATAATCATTGCTGTTCTACCGATTTGGGCGGCATATATATCTAATACCCAAATTATAGTGCCAAAAATTAATAAACCTATGATGAATTTTGTTCTGGATAACCATTTATCAGGTTTGGGGATATAGTGCGCTAAATCTGGCTTTAGGAATAACACAAAATAAGGTAGAGTTAAGCCAAAAGCAATAGCGATAAATATTATTAAAATATCAACAATACCTTTAGTTAAAGCGAATCCGATAGCAGTTGCTAAGAATGGTGCAGAGCAAGGGATTGCTAACATTGTGATTAATATTCCTGATAGAAATTCTTCTACATATTGACTATTTGATTTGTTGATTTTTTCTTGTAATTTACTTGGTAGGATATAGCTAAAAAATTCAATATTAAAGGAGAATAATTCATAAAAATTTGCCATAAATAAGGTTAATAAGAACATTATAAACAGTAAAAATAATGGCTCTTGGAATTGGACGCCCCAACCAATTTGCACTCCTAAATATTTAAGCCCTGCTGTTATACAACCTAATAGAATAAAAGAAGCAAAAACCCCAAAAATAAAATATTTAAATCTATTTATAACACTTTCTTTATTTGCTCCACCGAATTTGGATAAAGAGAAAATCTTTAGAGCTAATACTGGGAAAATACATGGCATTAAATTGAGGATAAATCCCCCTAATATGGCTAATAAGAGTAGTCCAAGTGTTAGTTTTGAACCAGAGTAACTAAAAACTGAGGCTTTTTTGAGTATAAAAGTTTTTTTTGCTGATAGACCATGTTGGATTCTTACAAAAGCTGTAACTTCACTGTCTAAAACTTCTTCTAGATTATCATTTAAGACCTCAATGCGAGATATAATTTTATTACCATCAATGGATGTTTTAGAGGTACCTGTTTTAATGTTATCTGATTTGAGGAAAGTTTGGGCGAGTTTGGGTTTGAACTCCTCAGATATAGCCTCAACTCTGATATAATTTTTATTATCATCTATAGAAGATGGTTCAAGAAATAATTTAGTAATTTCGATTTTTGAAAAATCACTTTTAGCATGCATATAAGAAAAAGTATTTATCATAGAGCTTGCTGGTGAAGAAATGCTGTCTATATCTGTTTCTATATCTAAGCTAACATCATCTTTTACTTGTTGGCATTTTTCTTTATTACAGACTTCAAAACTAACAGATGATTTGAGATCTATAGGTCGCAAAACATCTTCCCTTTCAATTTCAACAGGGATTAAAACAATGTTTCGATAGCCAATGACATTTCTATCTCTGATTAGATATGGTGTTGGATATTTCAACTCATAATTTGCAATATTTTCTGATTTTGATAAATCTATTTTGAGATTATTTTCTTGATGCCAATCAAATATATAATCTTTTGGCATACCTATAAAAAGACCAGTCATTAATGTTTTTTTACCATGACCAATATATGCATATTCTGATAATAGTCTGAATTTAACAGGATCTGTTTTTGACCATTCGCCTATTCCCTTTGTTCCTGTGAATGGGCTTTTACCATTAATATCTAAGAATAAGAAATCTTTAAAATTCATATCTTCAAAACCACGAGAAAGCATATCTAGAGGTTTTATATCACTTAATTTTTGGAGTGATTGGGAGGTTTTATTTCTATCTCTTATCGAATCTGCTAATTCTTTGCTATATTCATAATTTACAACTTTTCTAAAATCTTTTACAACATAGCTTTGCTGATTATTATCTCTTGATTTGATTTTATTGCTGGAGCTATCAGAAATATCATCTTGCATTTCGCTTAATGGGATTGGGGTTTTATTTGGTTCTAATAATTTTTTAGCTCTAAATTTTGTAAATTCTTTATATGCTGTTTTTGCTCGTTCCCACATAAGTAATGCATTTCTTACATAGATTGCATAAGGCTCATCAATATCTTTACTTTTTGCTATTTCTGTTCGTAAAAACTCTAATTCTTCTTCATCATAGCCATCTTTATAATTATAAAAAACTTGATAGATGGTTTCTTTCCAACTGAAATCTTCAGCTGCAAAATCTATAACTTTAATATCTGGTTTAGGAAAAACCTCTAATGGAGGATTGGGGTTAGCAAAACTAGTATTAATGTCGATAAAAAACATCAATAACAGAAGAAAAATGCTATTTTTTGTAGTTTTCATATTGCTAATCTCTTAAATACACCCTATTT
>DHQH01000117.1:6590-20584 GCA_002410125.1 Alphaproteobacteria bacterium UBA5343 | reverse complement strand
GCTTGAACAATTTGTTGTTGGATTGTCAAATGCCAGCGGAACAAACTTCTTTTTGTTAAAAGACGGAACTGAAGTTCCTTGTCCAAACAATGTTAAAGTTGAGTTCAAAAAGACAGTTGGTGGTATTACAGGTACTTACATCTCAACTGATGAAAAACCTGATATTGACCCTGTTGATCCTGATGTTCCAGAAATTGATGATTGGACAGGTTATCTTGTTGCTGATTTCATCAACTTACCTGTTGGTGAAAAATGGACAACTGATAATAACTTCAATACACCATTTAATAAAAATGCTTACCTTTACGAAAAAAATGACGGTAGTCAGATCTTTGTAGTAAGTATCAAGACCGGTGGAACTGAATTATTTTCTCGTCAGGAAATTAATGTTTCTGTAAAAGAGACTCTTAACGGCTCTCCAACTGGAACTATTAATATTCCTAACAAAGTGAAAGTAGTTCAAGGTGCTTCACTTAGCACTTTCAAAGGTACAAGAGTTTATAAAGGTGAAACTGAACCAACCAATCCTGGTCCGACTGATCCAAACCCACTCGAACCTGACTGGGATATGGGTCGTATCGACGGACAACATAAATTGTTCCATAACATCGTGGAAAACTTCTGGAAAGAAGAATATCGCGAGATTATTGCTGATAACACAAGGTTGTGGACTAAAGGAGCTGACATTTTCATTGAAAGTGACTATGTTCCAACTACTCCTAGTGAGCTTGAACAATTTGTTGTTGGACTTTCTGGTGGTAATGGTTACAACAATTTCAAATTAAAAAATGGTTCACAAATCGACTGTCCAAACAATATTAAAGTTGAATTCAAAAAGACAGTTGGTGGTATTACAGGTACTTACATCTCAACTGATGAAAAACCTGATATTAATCCTGTTGATCCAGAACCTACTCCTGAATTTGCAGGTCATAAAGAAGTAAATAACTATCATGTACTTGATGTTTACTTCGCAGATCCTAATAATCCAGCATATAATGAAGATGACCGCATCAGAATTGATGCTAATGCTAAATTATACATTAATGAAACAACAGGAAATATTGTTGTAAAACAGTTGCCTGATGCAACTGCTACCTACACCATGAATGCCAATTATTACGTGGAACAATTCCACGATAACAACGGCAAAATGGATTGGTTGTATGCATACTATACAACAGATATAGGTAACCCTACAACAGTTGAAATCGGTCAAAAGAAAAAGATCGAATTCACTAATATGACGAACTCTAACGGTGACTCTGTTGCCGTTACAATCATCCATGTAAATTAACCATGATGATTATATATGATGAGAAATTTAGTTTTCTCCGAAAAGCCGTCCTATTTTTAGGGCGGCTTTCTTGCTTTTAAAAGTAATTTTATAAAAGCCTTAATAATTTATCTTTAACTCAAAGATAATCCAAGTTAAACCCTATTAACCCAATCTGAACCGAGTCTATTCTAACCTAAACCCTAATTACCTACTAGGCTAAGCCTAGTTTTTAAGAAGGATTGAATCACTATTAACTATTAGATTTATAATTTTTCTAATATTTACTTCTGTTTCTTCCATAGTTCCACTAGTTGAAATAACAAAACTAGCACTATTACATTTAATCACATTATCTATTTGTTTATTAAGTAAAAAATGAAATTTTTCATCTGTCATATTTGGGCGATCTAAAACTCTTTTTCTTTGATTATCATAATTTGTATTAACCACAATCACAAAATCACAATATTTATCCCAACCAACCTCAAATAAAATAGCAGCCTCTACAAATATAATTTCCTCAAATTCACTAAATCCATCATTTATAAAATCTCTTATCTCTTTATTAATCTCAGGATGAGTTATCGATTCTAACTTACCAAAAGCCTCTTCATTAAAAAATACTATTTTGGATAACTTCTGTTTATCTATATTTCCATCATTACATAACACATCACCAAAATTTTTAACTAATTGATTTTTAACATATTCATTATTAGAAAAAAGTTTAGCAACTTCCCTATCAGCTTCAAAAACCTTATATCCAATATCTTTTATCATACTAGATACTGTAGTTTTACCCATTCCAATAGAACCAGTTATTCCTATAATTTTCATAAAAACACCTAAAAATCAGATAGTTAAATTAAAATTGTGTATAAATGTGTATAACTATAATAAAATAACACTTCCATAGTTTTTATAAACATAAACACATATTGATAAACTAACTTATTAGTCTTAATAAAATTCTAAAATAACAACTATAATAAAAATTAAATTTCTAAATATGATTCAAAATATAAAATATTGATTCTTTAAATTAAGTTTAAATTCAACACATTACTAAAAACCATATGTATAACCTTGTGTATAACTATATGTATAAAAACTTATACACATAACTAACAAGTATATACAAATAACAACTATATTTTTAAAATATATATTAATGATTTTTTCTTCACTGGATAACTTCAAATACTCAAGCTAAACAAATATTTGACAATAACAAAAAACTTCTATATAAAACTTATATCTTAAATATCTTAAGAAATCTCAGAAGCTAGCTTCTCATATAAATCTATAATTTTAACAAAAAAATAAAAGGTCATTATGCATCTAAGTGAATTAAAAAGAAAATCTCCTAAAGAGATATTAAGTATTGCTGAAGAATTAAAAATAGAAAACCCTTCTTCAATGAAAATTCAAGACTTAATATTTACAATATTAAAAAACACTGCAAGTTCAGATCAATCAATCTTTGGTGATGGTGTATTAGAAATCTTACCTGATGGTTTTGGATTTTTACGTTCTCCAATGCAAAATTATAACCCAAGCCCAAGTGATATCTATGTTTCACCAAGTCAAATAAGAAGATTTGGTCTTAGAACAGGTGATACAATTGAAGGAGAAATTAGAGCTCCAAAAGATAATGAGAGATATTTTGCTCTATTAAAACCAAACACTGTAAATTTTGAAAAAACAGATAAATTAAAACAAAGAATTAATTTTGATAATTTAACTCCTTTATATCCTGATGAAAAATTCAACTTTGATGTAATGTGCGGAGCAGATAAAAAAGATTATACAACTAGAGTTGTTGATTTAATATCTCCACAAGGTAAAGGTCAAAGGGGACTAGTTGTAGCTCCTCCTCGTACAGGTAAAACAGTAATGCTTCAAAATATAGCTCATGCTATATCAGAAAATCATCCAGAAGCTCATCTAATTGTACTTTTAATTGATGAAAGACCAGAAGAAGTTACAGATATGCAAAGATCTGTAAAAGGTGAAGTTGTAAGCTCAACTTTTGATGAACCTGCTTCTCGCCATGTACAAGTAGCCGAAATGGTTATAGAAAAAGCAAAAAGACTAGTAGAACATAAAAAAGATGTTGTTATTTTATTAGATTCTATCACAAGATTAGCCAGAGCTTATAACACAGTAATTCCAAGCTCAGGTAAAGTTTTAACCGGTGGTGTTGATGCAAATGCCCTACAACGTCCAAAAAGATTCTTTGGTGCAGCTAGAAATATTGAAGAAGGTGGATCTTTAACAATTATTGCAACAGCTTTAGTTGATACAGGTTCAAGAATGGATGAAGTTATATTTGAAGAATTTAAAGGAACTGGTAACTCAGAGATAATTCTTGATAGAAAACTTTCAGATAAAAGATTATTCCCAACTATTGATATTACTAAATCAGGTACCAGAAAAGAAGAAATGTTAGTTGATAAAGGTATTTTATCAAAAATGTGGGTATTAAGAAGAATATTAATGCCAATGGGAGTAACTGATGCTGTTGAATTCTTACTTGATAAGTTAAGACAATCAAAAGATAATGATGACTTCTTTAACACAATGAATAAATAAAAATATTAAAGACCACTTTTTAGTGGTCTTTAATTTTAAGGTTTTGAAAATAATGCCAGATTTAAATTTTATTTATATGATTACAGGATTTCTTTTTGCAGCTTATTCAGTTGTTGCAAATGATTCAGTTCAAACATTAGGAACATTTATAAATTCTCAAAAAAAATTAAAATGGTATTATCTTTGGTTTTTTACCTCTACAATACTCATAATCACACTTGTTGGTGGATGGTATATAAATAATGGAGATTTCTCTTTCTCGCGTCTCTCATCAATTCCTCAAGCTACAAATTTTTCTGTTTTTCATATTATAGCCCCACTCTCTTTAATTTTTTTAACAAAAAAAGGTGTTCCTGTTTCAACTACTTTTTTAGTTTTAAGTGTTTTTGCAAATACAGTTGTTATAGAAAAAATGTTAATAAAATCAGTACTTGGTTATGCTTTAGCAGCAGTTAGTGCTTATATTATATGGTTAATTTTATCAAAATTTATAAATGAGCATAAAAAAATAACTAATGTTGGTCATGAAAAAACATGGATAATTATCCAATGGTTTACAACTGGTTTTCTTTGGGCAAATTGGTTAATGCATGATATGGCAAATATTGTAGTATATCTACCGAGAAAATTATCATTTGAATGGATGATATTTGTAGTTTTAACTCTTATTATAGGTCTTGCATTTGTTTTTAAAAATCAAGGTGGAGCAATTCAAAAAATTGTAAAAAATAAAACCTCTACCAGATATATAAGATCAGCTACAATAATTGATTTTATATATGCTATACTCCTTTGGTTTTTCAAAGAATATAATAATATTCCAATGAGTACTTCTTGGGTATTTGTAGGGCTTTTAACAGGTAGAGAATATGCTATAAATTATCAAAGAAAAGAAAGCCGAAGATATAAATATATATTCCCTATTATTGCTAAAGATTTTTCAAAACTAATTTTAGGAATGGCAGTAAGTGTTTTAATAGTTCTAATTGTTGCTTGGTTAAATAGCTAACTATATTATATATAGTTTAAACACTGCTCTTTAAAAATTTATATACATCATTCATATTTGAGAAAATATTTTCAACACCCATATCTTTTATTTTTTGACGATATTTATCATTATTAGTATGAGTAGCTCCAGTAAAAACAATCACATTCATCCCAGCTCTAATAGCAGCTTCAACCCCATGTGTAGAATCTTCAATAACTATACAATCTTTTGGTTTATAACCAATTTTTTCAGCAGCAAGTAAAAATAAATCAGGCTCAGGTTTTCCAATTTTTACCGATTCAGAAGAAAAAATATTATCCTTATTAAAATATTTATGTAATTTTAGAACGTCAATTTTTATATCTGTTTTTTCATAAGACCCACCAGTTGCCAAACAATGATTATATTGGGTTAAGTTTAAACATTGTTCAACCCCATCTATCATTTTCATTTTTGTTTTCATATCACGAACAGAATCCTTATAAACAGCATCTTCAACTCCATCTGGTAAATCTATGTCAAATTTTTCTTTTAATACTCTAACTTTGTCAGTCATACCAACACCAGCTAAATATTTTACAGATTCTTCAAAACTAATATCACATCCAATTCTATTAAGATGATCTTGCCAATTTTTACACCATAAAATTTCACTATCGGCAATTACTCCATCAAAATCCCAAACTAATAACTTTTCTTTTTTCATATGACTTTACCTTTATAGAATCTTTAATTGTGAACACTGTTTATTTTATATTTAAAATTGTATCTCTCAAATAAATGAGGACATTAATATCACAAATTTTATAATATAAGATTAATAAAAAGGTAGATTTTCGCTCTAGGGTCAAAAAATCCGCCTTTATTTAAATTTTAATAAAAATCTTATAATTCAGAAATTAATTGCTCTCTAAATGATTTTATATATTCTGCTTTTTCTTCTGCAATTTTTCTACCAGCTTCTGTTTTCATTGTTTTTGGTAATTTTAATAATTTAACTTCAAAATGATCCAACCCATATTCTTTATCATCTAATTCTCTATTTTTAGCCATTGGATCTTCACTATTAAATAATTCCCTTTTTAACATACCAGACACATAAAACACTCGAGCAATCCCTATTGCCCCTAATGCATCAAACCTATCTGCATCTTGTAAAATTTTTGCTTCCATTGTTTTAGTTTCAATATTTGCAGAAAAACTATGAGCTTCTATTGCGTGTTTTACTTCTTCTTTTAAATTTTTAGGAAAATCTATCTCATCCAAAACATTCATAGCTTCTTTTGCTGCTAATCTAGATGACATTTTTTTATCGGGATGATTTTTAGGTAAGTCAATAATATCATGCAATATACAAGCAGAAATTAATACATCTATATTTACATTATAATCACCAATTTCTACAATTTTTTTTGCGTTTTTTAATACTCTTTTTATATGACCTATATCATGCGATCCATCATTACCATAATACTTATCAGAAGCCTTAAATAACTTTTCTTCTAAATTACTTATCATAATTACACTCCATATTTAACAAATGTTTTTTAGTTGGGACACCTTCAAAACCACTAAAGCCCCCTATTCCATTTTTTGCTAATACTCTATGACACGGAATAATTAAAGGTATAGGATTTTTACCAACTGCACCGCCTATTGGTCTTTGATGACTCCCTATTCTTTTTCCTAATTCTTGATATGTTATGGTTTCACCATATGGAACTTTTAATAATTCACTCCAAACTTTTTGTTGAAACTCTGTCCCAGAAGAAAAATCTAAAGGTAAATTAAACACTGTTCTTTTCATCATTAAGAACTCCAGTATTTGTTCTTTAGTGTTATTTAAGACTTCATTGGTTAATGATTTATTATTGCTTCCCCACCCTTTTTCAATGGCAACAATCTTACCATCAAATTCAAAAACTGTAATATCTCCTATCGGAGAATGAAAAGAAATTTCGCTCATTTTAACTTTTTACTTCCTTTTTTGAGGTTTTTTATGTAAGTTCTTCTAATAATTAACTTTCAATAACAAGAATGATATAATGAAAAAAGACTTTAATCAAACAATATATGCCTTATCTTCAGCTGTTGGAAAGTCTGGAGTTGCGGTAGTAAGAGTTTCAGGTAGTGATGCTTTAAAATCTGTAGAATTAATGACCGATATTAAAAATCCTAAACCTCGCCATACTTATTTTACAACCTTAAAAGATAGTGTTTCTTGTGAAACATTGGATAAATCTCTAGTGATATTTTTTGAAAATCCAAATTCTTTTACTGGTGAAGATATTGTAGAATTTCATATTCATGGCTCAAAAGCAGTTATAAATAATGTTATAAACTCTCTTTCAAATATTGAAAATTACTCTCTTGCAGAGCCAGGAGAATTTACCAAAAGAGCTTTTTATAATAACAAAATGGATTTAACAGAAGTTGATGCTTTGGCTGATTTAATAGAATCAGAAACCAAAGCTCAAGCAGATATTGCTCTTAGGCAATTAGAGGGTAATCTAAAAGATTTATATGAAGCATGGAGAAAAGAAACCCTTTCAATGCTTGCATATATTGAAGCTTTTATTGATTTCCCAGAAGAAGAATTACCAGAAAATATTATATCTAACTTTTTAGAAAGAATAGAAGCCTTAAAGTTGGAAATATCATCACATCTAAAAGACAATAATATTGGTGAAAGATTAAGAGATGGTTTTAGGGTTGTGGTTATTGGGCCTCCAAACTCTGGTAAATCAAGCCTTCTTAATAAAATTGTAAAAAGAGATGCTGCAATCGTTTCAGAAATTGAAGGTACTACGAGAGATTCTATAGATGTGCATCTTGATATTGATGGTTACCCTATTATCTTTACTGATACAGCAGGAATAAGAGATACAGAAGAGTTAATAGAAGTAGAAGGTATAAAAAGAGCTATAAATTTAGCTAATTCTGCAGATATCGTTCTTTGTTTATTTGATGCATCTAAAGAAAATGAAAATATTTTTGATGATATTAAAATAGAGAATAGAAAAAAAATAATATTTATTGGTAATAAAAAAGATCTTTTAACAAATAAACAATGCTCTTTAAATTATGGGTCTAATACCAATCTAATATCTATCAAAAATAATCATGGTATTGATGAGTTATTAAAACTTATATCAAAGAGAATACAAACTTTCTTCGATACTAAATCAAGTAACATAATTACTAGAGCAAGATATAGAGAAAATCTAAAAGAAGCCTTAGAAAATTTAGATCGATTTGATTTTAATAAAGATATTGAATTATCGGCTGAAGATTTAAGGATGACAGCTAGATATATAGGTAAAATCACAGGAAAAATAGAAGTTGAAGAATTACTAGATAAAATTTTTGGTGATTTTTGCATAGGAAAATAGGATATAAAATGAATAATTTTGATGTAATAGTTATAGGTGGAGGACATGCTGGCTGTGAAGCTGCAGCAGCAAGTGCTAGAATGGGAGTAAAAACAGCTCTACTTACCCATAAAATATCAACCATTGGTGAAATGTCTTGTAATCCTGCAATAGGGGGGCTTGGTAAAGGTCATATGGTAAGAGAAATTGATGCTCTTGATGGTCTTATGGCTAGAATTATCGATAGGGCTGGTATTCAGTTTAGAATGCTAAACCAATCAAAAGGTCCAGCTGTTAGAGGTCCTAGAGCCCAAGCGGATCGTGAATTATATAAGAAATATATGCAACAATATTTAAATGAACAGGATTCTTTAAATATTATAGAATGTGCAGTTGAGTCTTTCGAAATAGTTGATGATAATATTATTACTGCAGTAATAGATGATAAATGCAACAAATATACTGCAAAAGAAATCATTTTAACTGCAGGAACTTTTCTAAAAGGTAAAATGCATATAGGAAAAGATATCACAATAGGTGGTAGAATAGGTGATAAATCTTGTGAAGGTGTCTCCCAATACCTAGAAAAACTCAATTTAAGAGTAGGAAGGTTAAAAACAGGAACTCCTGCCAGATTAAAATCAGATACTATTAATTGGGATGTTTTAGCCGAACAAAAAGGTGATGATAATCCAAAACCTTTCTCTTATTTAACTAAAAAATTAGAACAAGAGCAAATATCTTGTTTTGTAACCTATACAAATCCAGAAACACATAAAATTATTACTGATAATCTTGATAGAGCACCATTATTTTCAGGACAAATTGAAGGAGTGGGGCCAAGATATTGTCCATCAATAGAAGATAAGTTAGTAAAATTTGCAGGAAGGGATGCTCATCAAATATTCTTAGAGCCAGAAGGTTATAATTGCGATACTGTTTATCCAAACGGAATTTCAACTTCTTTACCTATAGATGTGCAAGATGCATTTATTCATTCTATAAAAGGTTTAGAAAATGTAGAAATTTTAAAGCCAGCTTATGCAATTGAATATGATTTTGTTGATCCAAGAGAGGTTTTACCAACCCTTCAATGTAAAAAAGCTCCAAATCTATATTTAGCAGGTCAAATTATAGGTACTACAGGTTACGAAGAAGCTGCAGCACTTGGTTTAATGGCTGGTGTAAATGCCGCATTAAAAGTAAAAGGAAGTAAAGAAGATTTTATAATCGATCGCTCAGAAGCTTATATTGGTGTGATGATAGATGATTTAATAACAATGGGTGTAGAAGAACCTTATAGAATGTTTACTTCTCGTGCTGAATATAGATTAATCTTAAGGGCAGATAATGCTGACTATCGTTTAACTGAAAAGGGTTATAATATTGGCTGTGTTTCTGAAAATCGTTATAATATCTATAAAGCTAAATACGAAAAAATAAATATATTAAAAGAAAAAATGCAAACTTATAAAATTTCACCAAACAAATTAGAAAATTTTGGAATTAAAACCAAAAAAGATGGTGTTTATAGAACTGCATTTGATGTTTTTTCATATAATGATGTTTCACATGAAACAATTTCTAAAATCTGGGAAGATTTAGATTTGGGTGAAGAAGAAATATATGAGCAAGTAGAGATAGAAGCTAAATATTCAGGTTATTTAAAAAGGCAATTAGCAGATATTGAAGCATTTAAAAAAGATGAAAACTTAAAAATCCCAGAAAATATTGATTATAAGCAAATAGGTGGTCTTTCTAATGAGGTTGTTACAAAACTAGAAACTGCAAAACCTTTTTCTATAGGTGCTGCATCAAGAATTCAAGGTGTAACTCCAGCCGCCATCACAGCAATTTTGGGATATTTGAAAAAATAGGAGATTTTTAACAATGAATTACCTAGAAAAAATTAGACCATATTTACTTAAAGCTCAAAAAGAGATTTTAGAAATATATAACTCAGATTTCTCGGTTTTTTACAAAGAAGATAAATCACCTTTAACAATTGCTGATGAAAAAACCGAAACTATAATCTTTGAATGCCTTAAAAATATCAGCGATTATCCTATAATAGGTGAGGAAACCTTCTCAAAAGATCACAAAACTCTTGATTGTTCCGATTATTGGCTGGTTGATCCAATCGATGGTACTAGTAATTTTGTTAAAAAGACTGGTGACTTTGCAATATCTATAGGGTTAATTAAAGATAAAAAACCTTTCTTTGGTATAGTATTTAGACCAACTACAGGTGAATTGTTTTATGCAGAACAAGGAAAAGGCTCTTACTTAGAAAAAGACGGTGAAACAACTAAGCTTTCGGTAGGTAAAGACTTTTCAAAAGGTGTGATGGTTGTTTTTAATTCTTCTGCTTACGGTAAAGAAGAAACAGTAAAACAATATTCTCAAAAGGTAACACCTGTATCAACTATGAAAAAAGGTAGTACAGCTCTCAAAATATGTTGTATAGCTACCAATGAAGCTAGTATTTTCCCTAAACAAACAGAATTATGTATAAATGAATGGGATATTGCCGCTTCTCATATAATTCTTAAAGAAGCAGGTGGTAACCTGTTCAATAAACAAGGTAATGAAGTTAAATATTCAGGTGTAAATAGTTCAGTAGAAAATTTTATAGCCACCTCACAAGAATTATTTGATATAATCAAATAAAAACCCTGTTAAAAACTCATATAATTTCTTTTTAAATTAGAAATAATTTGTTATTTTTAATTTATGACTGATATTCAATATAAAAATTTACAAAAAATATTGCCGAATGTTTCACATGAAACATTTGAAAAACTGGTTTCTTATGAAGAAATTTTAAATAAATGGCAAAAAAAGATAAACCTTGTTAGTAACAACACCCTAAAAGATGCTTGGAATAGGCATTTTGTGGATAGTATCCAGATGTATAAACATCTACCCCAAAACACCAGAAAACTAGCTGATTTTGGTAGTGGGGCTGGTTTCCCAGGTCTTGTTTGAGCTCTTCTAGCAACAGAAAACAAAGATAATATAGATATTTCTTTGGTGGAAAGTGACCTTAGAAAAACCTTATTCTTAAAAGAGGTAAAAAGACATTTATCTATCAATGTTAATATAGTAAACAAAAGAATTGAAAATACTGAACACTGTTTATATGATGTAATAACTGCAAGAGCTTTAGCTTCTTTAGATTTATTGTTTAAATATTCATCATCTTTTACTAAAAAAGAAACCAAACTAATTTTCTTAAAAGGTGCATCTTATAAAGAAGAAATAGAAAAGGCTCAACAAAACTGGAATTTTGACTTTGAAACAGAACAAAGTCTAACAAATAAAGAATCTGTTATTTTAATAATTTCAAATTTAGTGAAAAAATAATTCACGGAGGGTAGAATGGAAAATATTGAGAAAAAGCCTAGAATTATAGCAATTGCTAACAGAAAAGGTGGGGTTGGTAAAACAACCACAACTGTAAATGTTGCAACTGCAATGGCAGCTATTGGTAAAAAAGTTTTATTAATAGACTTAGATCCTCAAGGTAATGCTTCAACAAGTGTTGGTATTAATAGAAGAATGAGAAGAGCCTCTTCTTATGAAGTTTTAATTGGTGCAACAAGATTATCAGATGCAACAATGTGGACCTCAATCCCTAACTTTTCTATTGTTCCATCTTCTCCAAATTTAGCCGCAGCAGAAGTAGAACTAATTGATTTAGAAAAAAGAGAATATAAATTAAAGCAAGCTATGGAAAAAAATATCTCAAGATATGACTATGTTTTAATAGACTGTCCTCCTAGCCTAAACCTTCTAACAATTAATGCTCTAACCGCGGCTGATGCAGTGGTTGTTCCTCTTCAATGTGAGTTTTTAGCTCTAGAAGGTGTAACAGATTTAATTAAAAACATCGAACTTGTTAAAAAGAATTTCAATCCATCTTTAGAATTACAGGGTGTTGTTTTAACGATGTATGATAAAAGAAACAATCTATCACAAATGGTTGAAGATGATGTAAGAGAATTTTTTGGCTCAAAGGTGTATAATACTGTAATTCCAAGAAATGTAAGAATTTCAGAAGCTCCATCACATGGAAAACCTGTATTAATTTACGATTTCAAATGTGCAGGATCGCAAGCATATATTAATTTAACCGGTGAGGTATTAAAAAGAGAAGGGGAGTTAGTTTAATGTCAGAACAAGAAGATTTACAAGCTCAAGCATTGAGAAATATTGGAGCAGCGTTAGGTATGCAAGTGGAATCTGAACAGGATTCTTTAAATAAACCATCAGAAGATGATATTGAACTAGATGATGTAACAATAGAACAAGCTGATGATATTTTAGCTGAAGAAATTGCATTAGATGAAATTGCAACAGATCCAGTAGCCCAAGCTCTTTCTGAGGAAATTCCAGAGCATATTACTGAAGAAATTCCTCTACAAGAAGAGTCAAAAAAAGAAACCAAATCTAAAAAGAAAAGCTTAGGCAGAGGTTTAAATTCTTTACTTGGTGAAGAAGATTATCTTTCTACAGAAGAAAAACCATTAGATAAATTAAAAATAAGCAATTTAAAAGCCGGTAAATATCAACCAAGAACAGAATTTGGTAAAGAAGCTATTGATGCTTTAGTAGAATCTGTAAAAGAAAAAGGTGTACTACAACCTCTTTTGGTAAGGCTTTCATCAAAAGGTAGTGACAAATATGAAATCATTGCAGGGGAAAGAAGATGGAGAGCTGCAAAACTAGCAGGACTAACCGAAGTACCTGTTATAATTAAAGAGTTTGATGATAAAGAAACCTTAGAAGTCTCTTTAGTAGAAAATCTTCAAAGAGAAGATTTAAATCCAATTGAGGAGGCAGAAGGATATCAGAAGCTTGTTGAAGAGTTCTCTCACACTCAAGAGAAAATTGCCAATATTGTTGGTAAAAGCAGAAGTTATATAGCAAATACTCTAAGATTATTAAATCTACCAAAATCTGTAATTAAAATGCTAGGTGATGGCAAATTATCTGCTGGTCATGCTAAAATTTTAGTAGGTCTTGATAATGCTTTTGAACTAGCAAACCTTGCAATTGAAAAAGATTTGACAGTAAGAGAATTAGAAAACATAGTTTCAGAACAAAAAAATGGTGAAGAAATTGTTGTTCCAACCAAAGAAAAACCAAAAAAAGATGTTGAATTGGTAAAATTAGAAAAAGATTTAACTTCATTCCTCGGTTATAAGGTAAAAATAAAAAACACCAATAAAGGTGGTAAATTAACCCTTAGTTATAAATCATTAGAAGAGTTAGATGATATTGTTCAAAAATTAGAATCTATTTCATCTTATGAACAGGATTCTTTAAATGGCAAAAAAGAAGAAATCACTAATGATGATTGGCAAGATGCTCTAAAACCTGACACTGGGGACAAGCCTGCAGGAGAGTTTATACCAGAAGATATGTAACCTTAAATAAAAATTTACCATTAAAACTATATCATTGCCTTAATTGTCGGTGATATAGTTTTTTTATGAGGTTATAATGAAAAAGATTTGTATATTTTGTTGTGGTGGTAATGTTACCATGGTCGAAAATAACAAGACCAAAGAAATAGGGGTTGATGATGGTGGAAACATCTTATTTAAAATTTCTCCAAGAGTAAAAGAAATTGCTAAAATCACTCTAAAATTTATCACCAATGTTGATGGTACTAATATCAATACCAATCACTGGGAAAAAATTGTTGATAATATAGATAAATATTACGATAAATTTGATGGTTTTATTATAG
>DHQH01000117.1:0-6397 GCA_002410125.1 Alphaproteobacteria bacterium UBA5343 | reverse complement strand
AATTTGATGGTTTTATTATAACCACCGGTGTAAATACTATTTCATATACTGCAGCAGCCCTTAGTTTTGCAATTCAAAACCTCGGTAAACCAATTGTTATCACAGGTGCTCAACTGCCTGTATCTATCATTGGTTCCGATGCTAGAACAAATATTTTAAATTCTATCAGGGTAGCAAGTTCAGAACTAGCTGGTGTTATGGTTGTTTTTGGTTCAAAAATTATCAAAGGCTGTCGTGTAAAAAAACAAGATGAAACGGTTGGTGCTTTCGTTTCTATGAGAGATGATTATATTGGTGAAGTTGGTAAAATTATTGAATATGGTAAAGATATAGGAAAAAGACATAAAGAGCCTGTTTTAATAGAAAATGGTTTTGATAAAAATATTATATCAATAACCTTATCCCCAGACCTAAAACCAGAATATCTCAATATGTTAATTGACTATGGTGTAAAAGCTATTCTTTTAAGGGGGTATGGTAACGGTGAAATACACAAAAATCTCTTCCCTTTCTTAGATTATGCAAAAGAAAAAAGAGTTCCAGTTGTTGTGACAACCCAATGCCCAGGAGCTGCAACTAGATTAAGAGACAGCGAAACAGGTCTTAAAATGCTTAAAAAAGGTGTTGTAGAAGTTTTAGATATGGTAACAGATTGTGCATTTGCCAAAATGATGTGGCTACTAAGCCAAAAAATATCTTATGAAAAATTTAAATATGATTTTAGAAGAAATATGGTAGGTGAAATAACTTATAAAGAAGCTGAAGAACTTACACCATCTGATCACGACAAAGATATTTATAGCTTCTAATAAAATTATCTTCTTACAGCCGATTTTTTAGCTGCTACAGATATTTGTAATATTAATCTACTGACTAACTCTATATTTGGATAATTTGTACTCTTGCTTTCTTTTTCGGCTTTTAATAACAACCCAAATATAGATTGTAATGATTTACCATTCCAAATAGATACCTGTTTTCTAAAATCAGCCATTCTAAAGAAAATAATTCTAGGTATTAGAGAATTTATAGCACTCTCAATAGGGGTTTTATTATCAATTTGTGATACCACAGAAAAAATCTTTTGAAAATGCATATTAATACTTCTAATTATGGATACAGGCTCAATTCCTTCATTTATCATTCTTGAATATATTTTTTGGGCTTCAACATCTTTTCCAAGGGCAATAGCGTAACATAAATCATCATTACTATATTCAGATGAATTACCTATTAACAATCTAATATCTCTTATTTTGATATTTTTATTGTCTCCAGCATAAGTAATTATTTTATCAATCTCAGAATTAACAATCTGCCTATCAGAACTAATATTATTAGCAAGCATTCCTAAGGCATCCCTTTCAATACTAATTCCTGCATCTCTTAGTTTGTTTGTTGCAATTTGTGATATATCTGCAGCCTTATCATCGTAACAAGCAATCACTGCTGCATTTTTAGCTTTTTTTAAACTTGTAATTAAAGAATCACTGTTCTTTAAATCACCCGCATTGATAATTACCAGCGATTCTTCAATAGGGTTTTTCAAATATTCTTTCAGTGAATTTTTAATTGTTGCATCAATTTCTTTGATAAATATACTCTTACTACCACCAAGCAAACTAAAGGAACTTACCTCATCCATCAACACTGAAGAGTTTTCCTTAAAAGAATTAGAGCTAAGAGTTATAATGTTAAAAGGATCGTTGTTATTTTTAGTTATTTTAGTAAATGCTTTTTCATAATACTCACCAATTAAACCCAAATTAGGACCATAGATAACAACCACTCTAATATCAGAACTAGGTTTTTGAATAAAATTTATAAATTGATTTTCTTTAAATATCACTTTTTAAGACCTTTTATAAGGATTTAAAATAAGCTGCCAATCTTAATGTTATGTCATCAGCCAAAATTTTTGCAGCTCTTCTCTCTGCATCTTTTTGAGATATAAGTGTAGAATAAGGATTTTTAAGCACATTATAACTCACTTCAATTCTAGATTTGCCATTAACTATTATATTATCACCTTGCTTAAGATTATAGCTAGCATTATATCTAGCTGTTTTTCTAGTAGCTGTTGTATCTTGTTCTAGTACCTGATCTCTAATACTAGGGGCTGGTACAGAAACACTTAAATAATATTTTGGTTCTGTTGTTTCACCAAGAGGAGATAGATTATCCAATAATCTATTTCTAAGAATTTGCCCAACCCTCTCTCCAATATGTAATACTTTTATTTGTTTTAATTGATCAACCACATTCAGGCTATAAGTCATACCATAGCCCTTGGTTTGCTCTTTGTGATAAAGTGAGCTATATCCGCAACCAGTTAAACTTATAACAAATAAAGTCAAAACCAAAATTTTAATTTTTTTATATAACAATGTTTACAATCCTATTTGGTACAACAATAATTTTTCTAACTTCAGCACCTTCAATATGTTTAACAATAGCCTCATTTTCTAATGCCATTTTTTCAACTTCTTCTTTTGGTGCATCTTTTGTAATTTCAATAGTAGCCCTAAGTTTACCTTTAATCTGAACAGCAATAGTAACCATATCATCTTGAGCTAGTTTTTTATCACCAACTGGCCATTCAGCCTTAGCGGTAGAGCTTTTTTTGCCTAATTTTTCCCAAATTTCATCAGATAAATGAGGTGCAAAAGGAGATAACAACCTAGCAAAAACACTCATCATCTCAGTTGGAATAGATTTCATAGAGTTTAAATGATTCGCAAAAGTCATTAAAGATGAAATCGCCGTATTAAACTTCATTGCATCAATTCTTTCAGTAACTTCTATAATTGTTTTATGCATAGCTTTAACATCTTTATCTTCCATTTTTGTATCTTTATCAATCTTACTAATGAAAGAATAGATTTTATTAGTAAATCTAAACACACCCATAAGACTAGATGTGCTCCAATAAGCAGCCTGATCAAATGGCCCAATAAACATTTCATAAATTCTAAATGTATCGGCACCATAATTTTCAATCACTTCATCAGGGTTAATCACATTACCTCTTGATTTTGACATTTTTTCACCATTTTCAGCCAAAATCATACCATGAGAAGTTCTTTTCATATAAGGCTCTTTAGTTTTAACCAATCCAATATCATGGAAGAATCTATGCCAAAAACGAGAATATAATAAGTGTAGAGTTGTATGTTCCATACCACCATTATACCAATCAACTGGCATCCAATAATCAAGAGCTTCTTGACTAGCAAAAGCTTCATTATTTTTAGGATCACAATATCTCAAGAAATACCAAGAAGATCCAGCCCAGTTTGGCATAGTATCAGTTTCTCTTTTAGCATCTTTACCACATTTTGGACACTTTACATTCACCCAGTCAGTAGCTTTTGCTAAAGGTGAAGCTCCATCGTCAGTCGGATGATAATCATCAATTTCTGGTAATTCTAGGGGCAACTGATCTTCAGGAACCTTAACCCAGCCACAATGAGGACAATCAATCATAGGAATAGGTTCACCCCAATATCTTTGTCTTGAGAAAACCCAATCTCTAAGTTTATAATTGATTTTTGCGCTACCAAATTTATTTTCTTCAGCAAATTTAATAGCTTTATTAACACCATCTTCTTTGTTAAGACCATTTAAGAAATCAGAATTAATATGTTCACCCTCACCTGTGTGAGCTTCTATCTCAATATCTCCACCAGCAAGAACAGGTATAATATCTAAATTGAAAGCTTTTGCAAAATCATAATCTCTTTGATCATGTGCAGGAACCGCCATAATAGCCCCGGTACCATATCCCATCAAAACATAATCAGAAATAAATATAGGAATAAGATTCCCATTATATGGATTAACAGCTTTAATACCTTTTAACTCAACACCTGTTTTTTCATTTTCTTGAGTTCTTTCTAAATCAGTCTTAAGAGCAGATTTTCTTACATATTCTTCAACTTCACTGTAATTTTCTATTTTATCAGAAAACTCTTTCACATAAACATGTTCAGGAGCCATCACCATATAAGTAACCCCAAAACTAGTATCAGGCCTAGTTGTAAATACTGATAATTTTTTACCCAGATTGCTTCCATCTTTATTAGTGATACCAAAATCAAGTTCAGCACCTTCTGATCTACCAATCCAGTTAATTTGAGAAGATTTAACTCTTTCAATAAAATCAATATCTTCTAAACCTTCAATCAGTTTATCTGCATATTCTGTGATTTTAAGCATCCATTGGCTTTTAGTTTTTTGAACAACTTCACCGCCACATCTCTCGCATTTACCATTCACAATCTCTTCATTTGCAAGACCAATCTTGCAGCTATTACACCAGTTAATAGCAATCTCATCTTTATAGGCTAATCCATGCTCAACAAATTTTAAGAATAACCATTGTGTCCATCTGTAATATTCAGGGTCTGTAGTATCAACAACTCTATCCCAATCAAAAGAAAAACCAATAGATTTTAATTGTCTAGTAAATGTTGCAATGTTTTCTTTTGTTGCAACTTTAGGGTTAACACCTGTTTTTATCGCATAATTTTCTGTTGGTAGACCAAAAGCATCAAAGCCCATAGGATATAAAACATTAAGACCTTCCATTCTTTTTTTCCTAGCAACAATATCAAGAGCTACATAAGATCTTGGATGTCCAACATGAAGACCAGCCCCAGATGGGTAAGGGAATTCCACGAGACAATAAAATTTTTCTTTAGATTTATCTAATTCAACATTATAAACCTTATTTTCTTCCCAGTTTTTTTGCCATTTATCTTCAATTTTATGAAAATTATATCTGTCTTCCATATTAGTCATATTTTATCCTATTTTTATTTTGAAATTTCATCTTGTATTTTATATTTATGGGCTTTTTTTAGAATAGATTTTTTTATCGCTAATACAGTCTTACTTTGAACCTTTGCATCAACCCATTCATATTTAAAATTTTTCATCTTTCTAAAAATTTCTACTTCTACACCGTCGCTTTTAAGAGATTTACTAACAACATAGATATTTACCTTAAATTTCTCATCATCAATCCCATCCAAACTATACCAATCAGTGATAATAACCCCTCCAAAAGGGTTTGCATTAGCAATTGGCATAAAAGAAACAGTATCAAGACTTGCTTGCCATAAATAGCTATTGATTCCTATGTCAGTTTCACCAGACTTATAATTACTATCTTTTTCAAATAAGTTAATCGTTCCCTTATTAAAAAATCTACACTCACTAGTTTCTTCACCAAAAGAACAACCTGTAACAAATAAAAGTATTACAGCAAAAACAGTTCTAAAAAAACTAATAAACATTATATTTAAGCCTCATAACTAACAAATATGTTTAAGAATTTAGCAATAATATAAAAATATATCAACCATAAACATTTACAGCCACCTTTTTTTATTGAAAAAAACTGTAAAAAGATTAGATTTAAAAGAAACCATAAATCTGGGGGAGGGGAATATAATGAAAAATATGTTATTTGTTGGTAAAGACGATTTGTTCTTTGAGGGTTTGTCAGAACAGGTAAAGCTATACGGCAAATGCAGAGATATTCAATGTGTTAAGAATTCTTTTTCCGCCTTAAATAAATTAAAAGAAAGTAAAATAGATGCTCTTTTGGTAGATAATAAACTAGATGATATGGATGGTATCAGTTTTATTCAAGATTTAAGAAAAAAGAGAATAAATACCCCAGTATTTTTATTCCTAAGCGAAAAAGCTATAGAAAAGCATGGAAACAAAAAAGTAAAAGTTATTGGTGCAAGTGAAGTTTATTGTAAACCTTTTTGCTTATCAACTTTTTTAGGAAATATTAATTCGGTTGTAAATTTGCACGAAAATAGTACCCTAGGGCATATTGAATATAAAGACTATGTGTTAAAACCTTCAAATAAAGAATTATCAAAAGGAAAAACTAAAATAAAATTAACTGAAAAAGAGGTTTCAATCATCAAATATCTTCACCTCTTAAATGGTAAGCAGGTAAGCAAAGAAGAGCTACTTAAAAAAGTTTGGGGTTATAGTCCAGATGTTTCAACTCATACACTTGAAACCCATATTTACCGTTTAAGGAAAAAGCTAGAAAAAGCCTTTGGTAAAGAAGAAATGATAGAAACCGTTGAAGGTGGTTACAAACTTTCAATGTAATAAAAAAGCCTCCAGTCAGGAGGCTTTTTATCTATTTAATTTCCATAATAATTGGAGCGTGATCTGATGGTTTTACTAAATCTCTAAAACTGTCCAAACATTTATAATTATGAACATGATTCTTTAAACTTGGAGTGATTAAGAAATGATCCAATAATCTCCCTCGATTAGATTTTCTCCAATCCCTAGCTCTATAGCTCCACCAGCTATATGCTTTTTCATCTTCTGGAATAAACAATGCAGAGATAAATATTAA
>DHQH01000099.1:16343-25792 GCA_002410125.1 Alphaproteobacteria bacterium UBA5343 | reverse complement strand
TACAAAATCTATTATTATCTTTTTCAATCACTCTATGATAGCTTTTTTCAGAAATTTTTGCGGTATGGTTTTCTATTAAGGTTTCAACTACTTCTTCGCCACATTCTTCAACAATTACACTACTTACCTCTTCTTGAAGATTCTTTCTTTTAGCTACTGCTTTTTGTTTTTGTTCATTTTTAGATTTAACAATATTAACAAGATCTTCAGTTGTTAACATATCTGATGCTTCAATAAAAGGAAGAGAAACTGACTCTACATCACTTGCAAGAGAAATTGCTAAATCTCTAGGAATCTGATTATTTTCTTTTAAATTTTCTGATAATGCTTTTCTAACTATAACTTCCGCATCTTTAACCATCACCCTAAAAATATCTTCAGCGAGCTTTAGTTCTTCTGTACTGAGCCCTTCATCATCATAAAAATCTGATAACTTAGTAACTGTATCAACCCGTCTTTCAACTGATGGATCTGCGGCTAATTTTAATACATCTTCTTTAGTTAACTGCTTATTATTCGTATTCATGAATATTCCTTTCAAAGCACTTCAAAAAAACATCTTAACATAAAGCTATCATAAAAAATCTTACAGTTTTATTAAAATTATTAGAAAATATTAACGACTTAACCAAAATTATTTAAGTCTTACCGCATCAAATTCAGTTAAATTATTCCTATTGATAATATTTCTAATTGATTGCACATACTCCACACCTCTTTGCGAATAACCATATAAGGCTCCTGCAAAGTCATATCCAGAGAATAAGAGCTCTCTATATCTTGCTTCTTTTCTTCTCATCCTTAACTGGTAATAATTATTATGAGAATTAATATTTCTCATATAACTCCTAAGTGAATCCAAAACAGTATCAAAAGTTTTTACTCTGTAGGTTTCTCCATCTTTTCTACCCTTTGGTATCATTCCTTTACCATTCCAACTCCACTCACCAAAAAGAGCATTTCCAAATCTTGCAAATCTAGAAGTACCCCAACCAGATTCTTCAATTGCTTGAGCAACAATCATTGACGGCGGTAAAACATCTATTCTTGTAAAGAGTTTTTTAGCAATAACCCCATATTTTCTATCATCTTTGAACCTACTCTCTGCTTGATATTTTTTAGATAATGCATCTAATTTATCTTTCTCATCTTTAGATAATATTTCTTTCTTCTCTACTTTTTCATA
The DNA here is from genome assembly GCA_002410125.1 of Alphaproteobacteria bacterium UBA5343. Taxonomy (GTDB): domain Bacteria; phylum Pseudomonadota; class Alphaproteobacteria; order RF32; family UBA5343; genus UBA5343. The sequence continues at coordinate 24,606 of DHQH01000099.1, read as the reverse complement.
TATAGGTAAAAATTCTTTTCTCTCATTAGCAACCTCTTCATTGACTTTTAATGCCAAAGGAAGCATCATTTTTACAAATAAAACTTTTCTCTCTTCAACATCTCTTATTTTATCACTATCTTTAGGTATAAATTTAACAAAAATTCTAGGAACTTCTTGAGTATTTTTAGCTTCATCTACTGAATATTTATAAAAATTAAATAACTTTGATAATTCCTTAACTTTCATTTCAGGAATATAAAGTCCTTCTCGCTCAACATAAAAATCTTCTAGCCTGTTTTTAATTTCAGCAAAAGGAGTTGCATAAGAAAAACCGCTTACCATTAAGACAAATAAGCATATAATGAATGGTTTAAGAAATAATATTCTAAAATATCTAAACATAAACAGCTCGAAGTTGTTAATCCGAAACGGCTTCCACCGACTTGACTTCTTTAATGTAGCTTTTAAGAACTTTTTCTACACCCTCTTTCAAAGTAACCATAGCATAAGGACAACCATTGCAATTTCCAATCATCTCAACATATACTACCCCATCTTCAAAAGACTTAAATATAATATCACCGCCATCTTGATGTACAGCAGGTCTAATTCTAGCATCTAGCAAACCTTTGATATTTTTTACAACATCACTATCTTTTGCTTCTCCTTCATCGCTATCATCACTTTCATCACCAACTGCAATATATTCCATAATTTGAGCCATAACTTGTGCTTTTACATCTTCCCAATTAGCATTTTGATCTTTAGTAACACTCACCATATCTGCAGTTATAAAAACAGATTTCACACCCTCAACATCAAAAATTCTTGTAGCTAAAAATGAATCTTTATAATTAGAAGCATCATAAAAATCAGCCCTTCCTTCTTTTGCAACATTCACATCAGGAAAAAAATTAATCACATTTTCATCAGGTGTTTTTTGTGTTTGAATTAACATTAAACCATCCTTTATTTTCTATTGAGAAATAACTTTTGTTATTTCTTGTAATTTTGTTCTTGCTCTAAGCAGATAAAAACCTTGTACAGATAAATGAGAATTAAGAAATACACTTTCTAGTTTTCCATTCACTACGATTCTAGCATCAAATAAAGCCGCCTTATTAATACTATCAATCATATCAAACCAAAGATTATCAAGGTTTTTCTCTTTTATAATCTCTCTAAAATCATCTCCTAGATATCTAAGAATTATAGCATAACCGTAAATTTTTCCTTTAATATTATAAAAAACATCATCAGATTTAAAATCTATAAATTTACTTGAATCATTTTCTATCTTTTTATCAATCTCTGCCGACATAGACCCTAAATCCTTAGAAATTCTATCTAAAACAATTATTAAATTATCAGCTCTAACTTCAAAAACCGCCTCTCCCTTAGCAAGCCTCTTATTATAACTAAGTAACTTTCTCCTTGCTGCTCTATATTGTTTATTGGAGCTAGCTGTTGGCATAAATGAAGTTGAAGAATCTATAAACCAAATTTTTCCAGAATATTTTAATAACCCAGATGCTTTTTCCAAATCTTCATCAACTTGACTAGCCCCCCTAGTTCTTGCAATTTGTTCCGCAAGCTCCGTTGTAAATCTTGATAAACTAGAGATTATTCCCATTTGGAAATTAGGCATATTATCTAAAAAATAAGATGGAAACATAAATGGCAAATTAGCTGTCCAAGTTTTTTGATTAACCTCTCTATCAATCAGCGATGCCACAGCAGCCACAGTCATAGACCCACCACTAATTACATTTTCTGGCATAACATAATTAACATCATCATCAATATCATTCACCATCACCCCACCTACAGGATAATAAAGCAAAACGAATACCGCCAACACTATTAAGATTCTATGCCACCACTGTACAATAAAGTTTTTCAAACCATTATAAGTTAAAAGTTCCTTATAATCAAAATCTGTAAACTTACTTTTAGATGCAATTAAAAGCTCCTTCGCTTTGTCACAAACTACCAAAGCCAAGCCTTTCAATTGCTCTAAAATTTCTTTTATTTTTGCTTTCATTTAAAACTCCAAACTAAACAATTAGCCACTAGTTTACAATATTTTGAACCCAAATTAAAGCTCTATTTCAAAAATCCAACCGCATCATATACTTCTGACAATACTTTGCTGGCAATAACTCTACCCTTATCAGCACCATTTTTCAAGATTCTATCAATTCCCGACTTATCAGACATTAGTTTTTTCATATCTTCTCTTATTGGAGAAATTCTAGCCACGGCAACATCTGTTAGCATTTTTTTCAAATCAGAGAATTGTTTTCCTGCAATATCAGGCATAATATCAACAAGATTTTTATCTTGTAACTTAGCATAAATAGTTACCAAATTATAAGCCTCTGCTCGCCCGTTAAAACCAGACAATTCTGATGGCAATCCATCAGGGTCGGTCTTAGCTTTTCTAATTTTTTTAGCAATCATATCATCATCATCACTCAAGAAAATGCATCCCATAGAACTACCATCAGATTTACTCATTTTTTTAGTTCCATCCTTAAGCGACATAATTCTAGCCCCTTCTGCTTGTACCACAGGTTCAGGAACCACTAGAACATCTTTTTCAAAATCATTATTAAACTTAATAGCTATATCTCTAGTTAATTCAACATGTTGTTTTTGATCTTCACCAACTGGCACATGTGTTGCTTTATAAAGCAAAATATCCGCAGCCATCAAAGATGGATAAGCATAAAGTCCCAAAGATACTTTTTCTCTATTTTTACCAGCTTTATCCTTAAATTGGGTCATTCTATTCATCCAACCAACCCTAGCCACACAATTTAACACCCAAGCAAGCTCGGCATGTTCTTTAACTTGTGATTGATTATAGAGAATATGTTTATCTACATCCAAACCAGAAGCAATCAATCCCGCAGCCAACTCTCTAGTATTATCAGCCAAAGTCTTTGGATCTTGCCAAACCGTAATAGCATGCAAATCTGCTAAATTAAAAATACATTCATACTCATCTTGCATCTTAACCCAATTATTAAGGGCCCCAAGATAATTCCCTAGATGTAAATCTCCAGTCGGTTTAATTGCTGTAAATATTCTTTTATTCATTTAACCCTTCTTTCTTCTAAATGATGTCTTCATCTCTTGAAAATTAATAACACCCAGTAATTTAGCAAAAATTACAAAACTTACAAGCCCAAATAACACCATAAAGCCCAAAATCATCACTCTTAAGCCAATACTACCATTCATCCAACCAGCAAACCAAAGCTCAGTCCCATATAATAGACCATATAAAACACCACCCATCATAACAGATGCTAATATAATCTTATCAATATTAAATATCAAAGCCCTATCAACATTAATATGTTTAGCTCTTTTAAGCCCTCTATAATATAAAAACACTGTTACCCAAGCCGAAACACTAGTCGCCGCCGCAATACCAACATGCCCATAAGGTATCATCAACACAATATTTAGAACTATATTAACCACCATTGAAATTATAGCATATCTAACCGGAGTTTTAGTATCCCCTCTTGCAAAAAAGTTTGGAGCTAATGCTTTTACTAAAACATATGCAGGCAGTCCAAAAGAAAGAGCTACCAGAGCAATAGAGGTCATCTCTGTTTCAAACATTCCAAACCTACCATGCTGAAACAATGCCGCAATAATAGGTTTTGCCATTACAATCAAAGCCACACTCGCAGGAACTGATAAAATCAATGCATAAAAAATAGCATTATTTTGAGACTCACAAGCGGCCTTCTCATCTTTAGCTTTAATGTTTTTAGATAACACTGGCAACAATGCCACACCAACCGCAGCACCAACCACACCTAATGGTAATTGATTTAATCTTTGCGAATAATAAAGCCAAGAAACAGCACCCTCCGCTACCAAAGAAACCAATATTGTATCAATAAATAAATTAACCTGATAAACTCCAGCACCTACAATTCCTGGACCTATTTTCCTAAGTAAATCTCTCACACTATCTGTAACTTTTAGCTTAAATGGATTCCAATTAAGAGATAAATTAACACCTATCTTCTTCAAATTATATCTAAGCCATAAAATCTGCAAGAATCCAGCCAAGCTAACTGCAAAAGCCAATGCATGACCATTTGACAAAAACCAAGAATTTGGCAAGAACAATGAGGCAATCATTGTTAGATTAAGAATGATTGGTGATGCACCATAAGCTGCAAACTTACCAAAAGAACTAATCACCCCAGACTGCAAAGAAACTATTGAAATAAACAACAAATAAGGAAATGTAATTCTACTAAGATCTGATGCCAACCCTAATTTACCTTCAACTTCTGCAAACCCCGGAGCAAAACACCAAATGATTACTGGCATAAAAATTTCAAATAGCAATACAAATAAAAGCAAAAACCAAAACAGAAAAGATATTGAATTATCAGCAAATTTCACTGCATTTTCTTTACTTTTAGATTCTAATTTACCAGAAAATATAGGCACAAAAGCCGCATTAAAAGCTCCTTCTGCGAAAAATCTTCTAAATAAATTCGGTAGTTTTAAAGCAACAAAAAAAGCATCTGCAACAAAACTTGCTCCCAAGAAATTTGCAATCAACACATCTCTTACAAATCCAGTGATTCTGCTAATTAGAGTTAACCCGCCAAAAGTGGTTATTGATTTAAACAATGACATATATCTACACACCTAAAATTTAATGTTTTTTTTATTTATTTTTATTATATTAATTATTAAGATAATTTATTATTATTGACAATAAGCAATATTCCTTTATACATATTAGACTTATTGACAAAAAAGACTATTTATGAGATAATTGACAAAAGAGCAATAATAAAAACGGAGAAATAATATGAGCAAGACAGCAAAAAATAGAATTATAGAGGCTAGAATTGAGAAAGCCTATGAACAAAGAGGTTTAACTAAAATTGCAACTGGCAAAACAACAAATGTAAGTAAGCAAACTGCAGTAATTGCAAAAAATATGGGTAGAGAAGATGCACTAACCATAACATCTCCATTTGGACCAACTAAAGATGCAAAAGTAGTTCAAATGAATAATGAAAGAAACGAGCCAAACATTATCAAAATGTATAAAGATAAGGCTTTAGAAAAAAGAGCTTAAACAAAAAAAACAAATCTCCGTTATTAAAACAAAAGTCCTCACTAATGAGGGCTTTTTTATTGCCTAAAATCTAATCAACTAAATTCTTCAAACTATAAAGAATTTCTAGGGCCTCACGAGGTGAAAGATCATCTGGCATAACATCTTTCAGTTTTTCTTCAACTTCACTAGGTTTAGAACTTGCACTCTCTTTTTCAGCTCCACCAAAATCAGCTATTGCAAATAATGGCAAATCATCAACTAGTTTTTTGCTTTTCTTGCTTTGCTCGCCATTCTCAATCGTATCTAGCACTTGATTTGCTCGCTCCACCACCGTATTGGGAAGCCCTGCTAATTTTGCCACATGAATACCATATGATCTATCAGCTGACCCTTTTATAACCTCATGCATAAACACCACTTCATCATTCCACTCTTTAATCTTCATAGAATGTAATGATAAATATTTCAACTTAGAAGATAAAGTTGTAAGTTCATGATAATGAGTAGCGAATAAAGCCCTACATTTATTAACCTCATGTAAGAACTCAACCACTGCCCAAGCAATAGAAAGCCCATCAAATGTAGCTGTACCCCTACCAATTTCATCCAAAATAACTAAACTTCGCTCATCAGAACGATTTAAGATTGAGGCTGTTTCTACCATTTCTACCATAAATGTTGAACGACCACGAGACAAATCATCACTAGCCCCAACTCTAGAAAATAACTTATCCACCACCCCTATTCTTGCTTTTTTAGCTGGCACAAAACTACCCATTTGTGCAATCACCGCTAATAATGCATTCTGCCTTAAAAATGTAGATTTACCAGCCATATTCGGACCAGTTAAAAGCCATATTCTACTATTATCTTCTTCATCACATAACAATTTACAATCATTAGCGACAAACTCACCTTGGCGATTTTCTTTCAATGATTTCTCAACCACCAGATGTTTACCACCTTCTATTTCAAATGCTAAACTATCATCAACAACAGGTCTTACAAAATCATTCTCTACTGCCAATACCGCCAAACTAGTTGCAACATCTATTTTTGCTAAAGACCTAGCTGCCAATATTATATCATCCGCACTAACCAAAATTTGTTTCACTAACTTATCAAATAGTTCTAACTCTAATGCTAAAGATTTATCACTAGCCCCTCTTATTTTATTCTCTAGTTCTGATAATTCAACTGTTGTAAATCTAACAGCATTTGCCATTGATTGACGATGAATAAAAGGTTTTGCAATCTCACCAGTCTCATTATTTACTTCTTCATAATTAAATATCTTATCACCTTGCTTTGCTGGAACCTCAATAAAATATCCCAAAACATTATTAAACTTGATTTTGAGATTGCCAGAATCAACCATTTTAGAATATTTAACTTGTAAATTAGCTATCAGATTTTTACTTTCATCTTTAATATTCTTAATCTCGTCTAAATCAATATCATATCCTCGCCTGATAAAACTACCATCCCTAGTTAAAAGTGGTAGCTCATCATCCAAAGCTCTTTTTAATTCATCGGCCAAATTACTATGAAAACCCATATTAGATACAATTTCTGCCAAAGATTTTGGCATTTCACTAACCAAGCTATCATATCTCGCGAAATCATTTATCAGATTTTTAGTTCTTGGAATTTCTAACAATACATCTCTAACATTAGCCAAATCTCTGGGACCACCCCTTCCAAGAGCAAGCCTAGATACAGCTCTTTCCAAATCAGGACATTTCTTTAAAAGATCTCTTACTTCGTTTCTTATCTCATCAAAACCAATAAAAAACTCAATCTCATCTAATCTATCATTAATTCTTTTTTCATCCATCAAGGGTGCTGAAATTCTAGTAGATAACAATCTAGCCCCAGCCCCAGTAATAGTCATATCCATCGCATTTAATAATGTAGATTTCTTATCACCTATAAGAGATTCTGTTAACTCTAGATTCCTTCTAGTTGCAACATCTATCTCCATCACAGATTCTGATAAAATCTTTCTTGGCCTCTCCAATCTTGGTATTCGTCCCTTTTGAGTATTTTCAATATAATCTATCAAAGCCCCAGCTGCTGCAATTTCTTGATTTTCAAAATTACCAAAAGCATCCAAAGTTCCAACCTTATATAATTCTTTTATTCTCTTTTCTGCATTCTCAACATTAAATCTCGAAAAAGGAACAGGACTAAGCTTGCTCTTATATTCATTTAACACTTCAAATAGTTTTGGCTCTTGCACCAAATTATCAGCAATAACAATCTCTGCCACTCCAAGTTTTGAAATAACAGATAATATTGCTAAATCTTCACCCTCGCTACCATCAATATTTTGCAAACAAAACTCACCAGTTGTAATATCAACCCAAGCAAAGCCTAAATTTCCTTTTAATTTTACAATTGATAAAAGATAATTATTCTCTCTAGAATTAAGCAGATTATCTTCCATAATAGTTCCAGCTGTAACCAATCTTACAACCTCTCTTCTAACTACCGCCTTATTACCACCTCTTTTTTTAGCTTCTTCTGGTGTTTCTACTTGTTCACAAATTGCCACCTTAAAACCAGATTTTATTAACTTCGCTAAATAATTCTCATAAGCATGAAAAGGCACTCCACACATAGCAATATCCGCACCCCTATGTTTACCTCTTTTTGTCAGTGCAATATCAAGTGCTGCCGACGCCTTCACTGCATCATCAAAAAACAACTCATAAAAGTCGCCCATTCTATAAAAAAGTAAAAAATCCTGATGTTTTTCTTTAATTTCTAAATATTGAGCCATCATAGGTGTTGGCTTATCACTTATTTTATCTCTCATACTTACCCTTAAACCTTTTTATTCATCTCTTTTTAACCTAGTCATTTTAACATATCTAATACTATCAAACTTCACAAGGAAATAATCATGAATAAGCTAGAAAAATTAGCCCTTGATTATCATAAAAAAGATAATATACCCGGCAAAATAGAAATCACCCCCACAAAACCATTAGAAACAAGAGAAGATTTATCTCTAGCTTACTCTCCAGGAGTTGCTTATCCATGCTTAAAAATCCAAGAAAATGCCAAAAATGCTAAAAAATATACTGCCAAACAAAATCTAGTTGCTGTAATTTCAAACGGCACAGCTGTTTTAGGACTTGGCAATATCGGAGCCCTAGCCTC
>DHQH01000099.1:9287-16168 GCA_002410125.1 Alphaproteobacteria bacterium UBA5343 | reverse complement strand
AGCCCTAGCCTCAAAACCAGTTATGGAAGGTAAATCCGTATTATTTAAAAAGTTTGCCGATGTAAATTCAATCGATATAGAAGTTGACACTCAAGATGTTGACGAATTTGTAAAAACCGTAGAGCTTATATCTCCAACCTTTGGAGCTATAAATTTAGAAGACATCAAAGCCCCTGAATGTTTTGAAATAGAAAAAAGATTAAAAGAAAAACTAAACATCCCAGTCTTTCATGACGACCAACATGGCACTGCCATTGTAACTCTAGCAGGGCTTATAAATGCCTTAGAAATCGTAAATAAAAATATCGAAGATGTAAAAATCGTCATTAATGGGGCAGGTGCTGCAGCTATTGCCATTTGCGAACTTTTAAAAGATAAGGGAGCAAAACACATCACTCTTTGCGATTCTAAAGGGGTTATTTATAAAGACCGTCCCAATAATATGAATAAATACAAAGAAAAGCATGCTATAAAAACAGAAAATAGAACCCTAGAAGATGCAGTAAAAAATACTGATGTTTTTATCGGTGTATCCGTTGCCAATGTTCTAAAAAAAGATATGCTCCTATCTATGAATAAAGATCCTATCGTTTTTGCTCTTGCTAACCCAAACCCAGAAATAAAACCAGATTTAGCGAAACAAACCAGAAAAGATGTAATAATTGCAACAGGCAGAAGTGATTACCCAAATCAAGTAAATAATGTTTTATGTTTTCCTTTCATTTTTAAAGGTGCTCTTGCTGCCAACGCTACTCAAATCAATCAAAACATGAAATTAGCCGCAGCAAATGCAATTGCCAACATCGCAAAAAAACCTATTTCAGAAGAATCACTTAAAACCCACAACATTGATAGACTAAAATTTGGCAGAGAATATATAATTCCATCTCCTTTTGATACCAGACTGAAAGAAGAAGTAACAAATGCTGTCTATAAACAAGCAAAACTGGATATGAAAAAATAGAAAAGGTTTAATTAACCATGACTAAAAAACAAAAAAAGCAGAAAAAATTAAGAGATGTCGATAGATATGATCTGTTAGAAAATAAAAACTTAGGTGAAAAAGCCGTAATCATATGCACCCCTTCTGCTGTATCTTTACTAATTTTAGCTGTTATGGAATATATCACTCCACTAATTGCGATTATGTGTTTTGGAACCATTGTTTTCACAACTATCGTCTTGCTTGCTCCATATTTTATCGAAAGGCAAAAAATTCAAGACTACATTAATAAATTATCCAAAGGTGAAAAACTAACAAAAGAAGAAGAAGATTTATTTATGAGCGATAATGAAACTAAAATTATCGTAACCGCTATCAATAACATGCATAACATCTGGGATGAAAAAGCCTCTGAACTAGAAGCCCAAACAATCTCTGACTCTGCCGTACTTGATTCCCTACCAGATCCATTAATAATGCTAGATAAAGACGGAATAATTTGTGGAGCTAATCTATCTGCAAGAGATATGTTCGGGCACAATATAAGAAACAAAACAATTGATAATCTATTTCAAAACAATAAATTTATAACCGCAATAAAAAAAGTATTAAATAAAGAATCTCAAAACGAAAATATGGTATTCTACATAAAGGAGCCATGGAACAAAAAACTCTACACCCATATAAAACAACTCCCATGGGTATCAACAGGTAAAGCTGTTGCTGTTATCTCACTATATGATTTAACTAAATCTATGAAATTAGAAAAAATGCAAGCTGATTTTGTTGCCAATGCTAGTCATGAATTAAGAACCCCACTTGCTGTTTTATCTGGTTTTATTGAAACACTGCAAACCAGTGCTAAAGATGATGCCAAAGCCAGAGACTATTTCTTAAAAATTATGAGTGAGCAATCAAAACATATGAAAAACTTGATTGAAAATTTACTATCCTTATCAAGAATAGAAATGAAACAAGACTCTATTTTTGAAGATGTAATAAATATCAGAGATGTTATTGAAAATACTAAAAAAGCTCTCACCCCAAAAGCAACTGAAAATAAAATAAAAATCACCACATCTATTGCAAAAGAGTTACCAGCACTCACTTGTGATGAAAGTCAAATAACTCAAATCATTCAAAACTTAACTGATAATGCCATTAAATATGCTGAAGAAAAAACCAATGTTTTTATTAAAGCCTCTATTATCGAAAAGATGCCAACTTCTGCCACCTATCCAACCAAAGAAGGAAAAGGTATTGCAATCGCCATAAATAATAAAGGTGAGCCTATCAGTCAAAAAAATCTAGCAAGACTAACCGAGAAATTCTATCGTCTCCAACAACATAAAAACAAAGGTATATTAGGAGCTGGTTTAGGTCTATCTATCACTAAGCACATCATCACCCGCCATAAAGGATATATGGATATCTCAAGCTCTAAAGAAAAGGGAACAACCTTCACAGTCTACCTCCCTTGTTAGATTTATTAAACAAAAATTTAATCTGAAGAGTTTTGTGCAAAAAACGAAGATTAACTGTCGTCGCCATACCTCTCAACCCCCTCTGAAATAAGTTTTTTTGCCATTTCGGCATCTCCCCAACCATGCAATTTAACCCATTTACCATCTTCCAAATCTTTATAATGAGTAAAAAATTGTTCCATAACATCTAATTCTGTTTTTGGAAGTTGATCATATTCTGTAATATTTTGATAAAAAGGCTTTAACTCAGGATGAGGAACTGCAATAATTTTTTCATCTTTTCCATGCTCATCTTCCATCAAGAGCACACCTACAGGCACACATCTAACAACTGCACCAACAGTTATTGGCACCCTTGCCACAATCATCACATCTACAGGATCACCATCTTCAGAAAGAGTATGAGGAATAAAACCATAATTGTTAGGATATCTCATTGGGGTATGCATAAATCTATCTACATAAAGAGCAGAAGATTTCTTAGCCAGCTCATATTTCACAGGCTCTCCATTCATTGGAATTTCAACTACTACATTTATATCAGAAGGTGGCTTCTTGCCAACTTTTACCATTCTAAGATCCATTATTTTCTCCCTTTATATTATCTAAATAAAAAAAACTATTCTACCAATCCCCATCAACAAAACAACTTGGCTCTGATGGATTTTGTGCAAAGGTGCATTAAATTAATTTTGATTAAGCATATCTCGTAGTAAATCTACATGATCGTGTTTAATCATTAAATTCATTTGATGTGATTTTGTGCAAAAGACAAAGAACAACCAAGCAAGGTATTGAAAGTATCGCCACAATAACATAAAACTCAACCCAACTACAATTATCTGCTAACACCCCACTAGTAGCTGAGAACAAATCTCTTGCAAGTGTTGCAAATGCAGAAAGTAAAGCATATTGAGTAGCTGTATAACTAGCACTACAAAGTGAAGATAAATAAGCAACCAAAGCGGTTGTTCCCATTCCACCAGCAATATTATCCAAACTAACTGTTACCATTAATAAATTTATATCATTACCCTTCATTGCCAAATATGCAAAAGCCAAATTAGTTATTCCTTGCAACAATCCACAAATAAACAAACTCTTTATAATTCCATAACGATATACAACAACCCCTCCAACAATTCCACCAAAAATCGTTGCTATCATCCCAAATATCTTTGTAATATTTGCTATCTCAACTTTTGTAAAACCCATATCATCATAAAAAGGCATAACCATCGGTCCCATATATGCATCACTTAATTTATAAAGCATTACAAATAAAAGCACCAAACCCCATTTCTTCTGGGTCATAAAATCTGCAAATGGACCAACCACTGATTTTTTTAGATATTTTACTAAACTCTCACCTTTTTCTCTTTTTATTTCTTTTGTATTTGGCTCATCAATAAATAACAATACCAACATGCCAATAACAACTGATATTGCCATAATAACATAAGTCATATTCCAAGAAAGCACACTGGCAATCCATAGGGCACCAGCCCCAGAAAAAATCATACCAATTCTATAGCCAAGAGTAATTGCTGCAGCTCCTGCACCTTGTTCTTCATCTTTTAAAACTTCTACCCTTAAAGCATCAATCACAATATCTTGTGAGGCGGAGAAAAAAGCAATCAAAATAGCAAAAACCGCAGTCCCGAACAGCCCTGTTTCTGGATTAGTGCTAGCGATTCCAAAGATTGAACACATAAGTAAGATCTGAGTAAATAAAATCCAACCTCTTCGCCTTCCCATCTTAGAACAAAAGAATGGCATTTTGAAATTATCAACTATTGGAGCCCATAGCCATTTGAAGCTATAAGGAGTTTTAACCAAAGCAAAAATCCCAATCACTGTTTTTGAAACTCCAACATCTTTCAACCATAAATTAAGTGTCCCAAAAACTAATAGCAATGGAAGCCCGGAAGAAAACCCCAAGCCCATAATCGCTAAGATTCTCTTATCAGAATAAACTTTAATACTGTTTAATAATTTTCTAACCATAATAAAAAAAACCTATAAAGATATACCCGACAAATCGGGTTTTTACAAACAATAACAGCATTTATTAAATATTCAATTAAGGAATTTTAGATATTTAAATCTACTCTCTTTCTAAGAAGTGATTATACGAGTCAGACGCCCCACCTCAATCTGAAGGATTTTGTGCGAAGGTGCATTAAAGTTAATTTTACCCGAGCATATCGCGTAGTAAACCTACGTGATCGTGTTCGGGTATCTAAATTAATTTGATGCGATTTCGTGCAAAAGACGAAGATTATCTTTTTGCTCTCTTACGGGCGATTGGATCCAATATCGCTTTTCGAAGACGAATATGATTCGGTGTAACTTCCACCAATTCATCATCTTGAATATAAGACAAAGCATCTTCTAAGCTTAGTTTTTTAGGAGGAGTAAGCGCCACGGCTTCATCTTTACCTGATGCTCTCATATTAGTTAACTGTTTTGCTTTGGTAGGATTAATTTCTAAATCATTTCCTTTTGTATGTTCACCTATTATCATACCTTGATAAACATCAACCCCTGCAGGAACCAACATTGGACCTCTATCCTCTAATTTCCAAAGGGCATAAGCCACTGCTTTTCCTTTTTCAGCAGATACTAACACACCTGTTCTTCTTCCTTCAATATCGCCTTTATATGGTTGATATTCAGCAAAAATTCTATTCATGATACCAGTACCTCTAGTATCTGTTAAAAACTCTGAATAATAACCAATCAAACCACGAGATGGGGCCATAAATTTGATTCTTGTTTTTCCACCTGATGATGGAGCCATATCAGTCATTTCAGCTTTTCTAAGATTCATTTTCTCAACTACTGCTCCAGAAAACTCATCATCCACATCAACAACAACTTCTTCTACAGGCTCTAAAACTTGTCCATTTTCATCTTTTTGCATAACCACTCTTGGACGAGAAATAGACATTTCAAAGCCTTCTCTTCTCATGGTCTCAATCAGCACACCTAGTTGTAACTCTCCACGACCGGCCACTTCAAAAGCATCATTTCCTGCGGTATCACTGATTTTTAGTGCAATATTACCCTCAGCTTCTTTCATTAATCTATCTCTAAGAAGTCTTGATGTAACTTTATCACCATCAAGACCTGCAAGCGGAGAATCATTTACAGAAAAAGTCATAGATAATGTTGGTGGGTCAATTGGTTGAGCTTCTAATGCTTCGCTAACATCAAAAGCACAAACTGTATCTGCTACAGTTGTTTTAGAAAGCCCAGCAATTGCTACAATATCACCAGCTTCAGCTTCTATTAGATTTACTTTTTCAACCCCTTTATAAGCCATAATTTTTGAGATTCTTGCTCTCTCATTCTCTTGACCTTCAAGATTAAGAGATTTTACAACTTCATTTACTTTAATCTTACCTGATAAAATTTTACCTGTTAAAATTCTACCAACAAACTGATCACTCATAATTGTTGTAACAAGCATAGAAAATGGTTCTTCAGGTTTGCAATATGGTTGTGGAACATGAGAAACTATTTTTTCAAATAATGGAGTTAAATCTTTCTTTTCATCTGCATCTAAATCATTTACACACCAACCATCACGGCCCGATGCATACATATATGGAAAATCTAACTGTTCTTCATTTGCATCTAAACTTACAAATAATTCAAAAACCTCATCTAATACATAATCAGGTCTTGCATCTGGCTTATCAGCTTTATTAATCACCACTATTGGCTTAAGACCTAATTTTAATGCTTTACCAAGCACAAATTTAGTTTGTGGCATTGGACCTTCTGCGGAATCAACTAGTAAAACCACACCATCAACCATCGATAAAATACGCTCAACCTCACCGCCAAAATCAGCATGGCCAGGAGTATCTACGATATTGATATGGTGCTCATTCCAATCAATTGATGTACATTTTGAAAGAATTGTAATTCCTCGTTCTTTCTCAAGCTCATTACTATCCATCGCTCTTTCATCAGATTGTTGGTTTTCTCTATAAATACCACTTTGTTTGAACATAGAATCAACAAGGGTAGTTTTGCCATGATCCACATGGGCAATAATTGCAATATTTCTTTTTTCCATTATTTTTCCAGATAATTTTTTAGTTTTTACATAAAGTTAAGGCTCATTTACAGTATTTACTGCAAACAGTCAACCCCTTAAACGATTTGAAGCAATTACATATCATTGCCTATAAATTTCGCATATTTTATTATTTATACTAATCTGAAGAATTTTGTTTAAACAACACAAACCTTTGCCACATTAATCTTTGTATTATATGAGCCAAGTTTTAGGCATTTAATTGCGAGGTGTAGCAATTCTTACACGAGACAATTAAATAAGTTGCTAAGTAAAATAAACAACAGCTTGTTTATTTTATCTGCAAAACCAATGACTACTTATATTTCAGAAACTTTGATAAAAGTGTATTGAAATATTATAG
>DHQH01000099.1:8635-9073 GCA_002410125.1 Alphaproteobacteria bacterium UBA5343 | reverse complement strand
AAAGTGTATTGAAATATTATAGTAAAATTGCCCCTAAATTGACCATAGAATCAAAGATTAACCGTAATATTTTTGAAGTTTGTTTCTAATATATCCCCTAAGAGCCACTTCTGGCCTTGCCCCATAGTGAGTAATAATCTCACCAGCTGCCATTCCACCCATTAAGGCACATGTCCCAAGGTCTTCTTCATTCACATAGCCTGCTAAGAAACCAGCGGCATATAAATCACCTGCACCTGTTGTATCTATCACATTTTCAATCAGTTCTGCTTCTACGAAAGTTCTAATTCTGCGAGATATTACAACTGAACCTTTTTTATTTCTAGTTACTGCTGATACTTCACAATAATCTTTTATCATTTCAGTTGCTTTATAGAAATCTTCTTCTTCAAACAAACTCATTAGCTCTACATCATTACAGAAAAGGATATCTACATG
>DHQH01000099.1:5386-8434 GCA_002410125.1 Alphaproteobacteria bacterium UBA5343 | reverse complement strand
TTTTAAGCAAAGCTAAAAATTCTTTTCTATGTCTATCTACACAGAATGGGTCTGATAGAGTAAAAGCTACTTTTTTATTATGTTTTTGAGCATAATAACATGTTTTTAATATTGCTTGTTTTGCAGTTTTTTCATCCCATAAATAACCTTCTAAATAAACAATTTTAGAAGCTTTTATAATTTCTTCATCAACATCATTTTTAGTAAGTTTAGTACAAGCACCAAGATATGTAAGCATTGTTCTCTCCGCATCTGGAGTAACAAGCACTAAACATCTAGCAGTTGATGGACCAGAGGTTAACATTGGAGTATAAAATTCTACCCCTGTTAACCCTATATCTCTTTTAAACACTTTACCTAAATTATCATCATGCACTTTACCAATATAAGCTGGATTACACCCCATAGAAGCCATACCAGCCATAGTATTAGCAGCACTACCACCAGAACATTGTCTCTCTGGATCTAAATCATTATAAATTTCACCTGCTGTTTTTGCATCAACTAAAGACATTACACCTTTTTCAATGCCTCGCTCTTCTAAAAACTTATCACTAACTTTAGCTAATACATCAACAATAGCATTACCAATGCCTACCACATCATAACTTTGAGGATTTTTCATAAAATCACACCTTTTAACAATTAAACTTACTCCCCCTTATACATTAAAAATATAAAAATTAAATGAATTTTTTAGATTATTTTTAATCTCTCAACTAGACTCAATGGACAAAAACTTGACTAAATAAAAAAATATGCTATTATCAATGGTGAAAAACCCTATTAGTACTCACCGACCTCACCAAACACTCAGAGATATTATAAATAAAATTAGTATTAACATAAAAACTAAAGAAATGACGAACAGAGCAAAAAAAAGGCTCCTTTGGGCCTTAGTAATCGTTGTTATCATCCTTCTCCTATTATTAGGATGGGGGACATTCTTCGGAGGAGATAACAACAGCAACAAATTACGGGTATCAGATACCGAGTTACAAGTTGCAAGCAACCCAGCAGCTAACACTGCGAACTCAGCAACCCCAACTATCATTCGTGACACAGTTTATGACTGCGACCTGAACGATAAATTGGTTGCTTTAGCTCTCGACACTGCCGCTTACAGGGCAGAGATACGGGCATTAAAAGCTAGAAAACCCAAAACGGTTTACACCGGCATCTCCCAAAAAAAATATGATGCCATGGTCCGTGACCGTAATACTTGGACTGACAAGTATAATGCGGTTAAAGCCAGATTAGACGACTGCCTAGCCAACCAAGGCGACGATTGCAAACCCATCATAGCTGAAAATAATCGGCTAAAAGATGAGAATGCGAAGCAAGCCGCCCGCATTAAGGAGCTTGAGAGATGGGAAAAAATCCCAGATTTTATCTTCGAAGCCAATATTGAAGATGAAATCTCGGGCAAAAAAATTAAGTGGGAGACATTCTTTACTCCCGACTTATATTATGTTATGAAAAGAGACGGAGTTACAATCGTAAAAACGCCCGTCGAATAAATAACCTACCCCGTTCATCTATACAGATGGCGGGGTTAACTTTTTTAAATAACCTCCTTACAACTGTCATACTCACCCCCCCATGTCATCTCGAGCGAAGTCGAGAGATCTTTTTAACTCAAAATAAATTCAAAAAATTACAAAAACCGTCTACAAGATATTTCGACTACGAGAATAAATTCTCTCTGCTTAATATGACAAATCTATAAACCAAGCTGAAGTATTTTGTGCCAGTAGAAGTAAACTTTATTTTTCAATGTGGTTTCGCGTAGTAAACCTACGTGAACGCCTCATTTAAAAATCAATTTACGATTAATGGTGCAAAAGACGAAGCTTTAAAGGGCTTTTTTGGCAAACGAAAGAAATGTCTCCAACTCCTCCGTCTCCGGCTTTGTCAAAATCTTCGCACTTCCTTTTTCAATAATCTTTCCTTTATCAAAAAACAACACTTGATCTGCAGTGTCTTTTGCAAATTCTATTAGGTGGGTAATGATAAATATTGAGATACCTCTTTCCTTTAACTGCTTCACACTATCAAGAATTTTACTTATTTGTTTCACATCTAAAAAGGTTGTTATTTCATCTAAGAACAAATATTTAGGATTACAAATTAATGCTCTTGCTAGTGCTACTCTTTGTCTTTGACCTAGAGATGCTTCATTTGGATAACGATTGATAAAGCTTTCCATATTAAAAAACTCAACTAATTCTTCAAAGCTCCACCCATCTTTAGTTTTCTCAATATTTTGATATGGTAACTTAATATTTTCTTCTAGAGTTAGATGTGGCCATAAAAATTGTTGTTGAAAAGAAACTGTCATTTTTGGATATGGCATTTTTAATTTTTCAAATTCTTCCGCCTCAATTGGGAACTCATAATTATCTCCATCAATTGCTATATTTCCAGAGCTTGGTTTTTCAAGCAATGTTAGAGCTTTCAAAAGAGTTGTTTTACCAGCTCCACTTGGACCTATTAAAGTGGTAATTTCTCCCTCTTTAATCTTTAAACTAATATCATCTAATATCACTCTATCATCATATGAAAATGAAATATTCTTCGCCTCAATCATAAAAACCCTCTTTCACCTCTCTATTCTCCAATAATGATGGCTTTAGATCCTTTAATAACCTTAACCTTCGGCTCTACTTCAAAAATACCATTCTCATGAGCTTGTAACGGCCCCATCAATCCATCAAAATCTTTCTTAACTCTAATATAGCTACCTATTGTCTCCACATCATTTGTTTCACTATTTTCAAATGCTTCAACCAACATAAAAAGAGCATCATAAACATTTGGAGAACCATAATTCACATCCACCCCAAATCTTTCATCCATCTCATCACCAAACCAATCATCAAAAATAATATCTGAAACAAACCAATCACCTTCAAACATTTTTTTATTCACAGATGCTTCAATTGATAAAATACATGTATAATCAACATCTAGTTTATTTTCTATAATTTGTTTTTTTAATATATCTATTGCCGGCACAAATAATTGAGCTAACACCAAGTCAACATC
>DHQH01000099.1:614-5214 GCA_002410125.1 Alphaproteobacteria bacterium UBA5343 | reverse complement strand
TGTCATGCTTTCTTATCTTAGAAATTAAGAATCTATAATCTCTATCACCAACATTAACCGTTTCTATAAATTTTATATCAATATCTGTCTTTTTTAGCTCTTCTAAAATAGCATCTGCTGTAGCTTTAGGTCCAACAGAGTTCTGCCTTACAACAGCTATTTTTTTATAACCTCTTTTTACCAGCTCACCAACAAATTTTTTAGCTAAACTTTTTGTTGCACCACCTATAAGAAAATTATTTTTACCCTCTGCAATACTGTTATCATAAGCAGCACCATTAATATGAATAAACCCGTCACTAATATTATTATTGTAATTCGTTACCACATTACCTGCTACACTCCCCGTTGTAATAACCGCATTAACTTTATCAAAGTTTAACAATTTAGTTAAAGCAGGAGTTACTTTCATTGCACTATAAGCATCATCTTCTATTACTAATTCATATTTATATTTAGTATCCATTTTTTTGATTTTATCCATTGCAATCAATAACGAATTTTTAGAGGCAATACCTGTATTAGCAAGATTCCCAGTAAGCGGTAAAGACACCCCTATTTTTATCACATCATCATTTTTATCATGCTCTTTTGTGCCAATCGAATAGCACGCTAAAACAAAAGTTACAAAAACTATAAATACCCATATTTTCTTATTCATACTTATTTACCCCTTATATGGTTTACCTACCTTATATAATTGATTTTTCTCATCCCATTTATTAATAATATCATCTAGCTCACCACTTTGAATATAAGTATCAATAGATGTATCAACCATACTCTTCAAAGCAAATTCACCTCTCTTAAATGCAAAACTATTACCCATCGCATAAAAAGGTTCGTCCTTGGTAATATTTTTCAACCTATTTGGATTATTCTTATTATAACCTTCAAAAATAGGAAGAATAGAAAAAGCAATATCTGCCTTTCCATCTGCAACATTCATTAACATTTCAGAATGATTAGAAAATTGTGGAAGCAAAGTTATCTCTGCATTTGGAAATCTCTTTTTAGCTAAAATAAAAGCTCCATCTCCATCAATACCAACAATTTTATTTTTCTTATCATTTACTTTAGCTAAATCACCATCAAATCGATTATCATCAATTCTGGTATAAGCCCCAATCGGAGTATAAATATAAGGTATAGAGTGATCAATATGAGCTGTCCTAGATGTTATCTGCCAAATACTAGCGCATAACATATCATAGCGATTAGTGTTTAATCCTTCTATCATTGTTGAGGCATTAATTTCTTCTGCCCATTCAACTTCAACTCCCCAATCCTTAGCAAGCTTCTCTGTCAAATCAACTACAATACCGCTAAGCTCATCACTATTTGAATCTTTAATAGTCAAAGGAGCTTCCAAGAAATAACCACATCTAAGAGTTTTTGTTCTCATTACCCTATCAAAAACCGATTCGCTCACCTGCAATTTCTCACCACCAGTAAATTGCACCGCAACCAAAACCGCAATGATAATAACTACTATATCTCTCAAATATCTTTTCATCTCTCTATTCTCCTACGTCATGCTGAATTTATTTCAGCATCTCTTAACTTAATTACCCTATAGTTTTTGCATTATAGTCAATATATTTTAGGAGGTCGTTTGCGTGTAGTATAAGTAACTACTTGAGCAAAATGACCGACAACAAAGATATGGCTAGAATCAAAAACTAGAATCAAAGATTTTACCTTTCAGATATATTACGAGTATATTTCTTTTTAAGATAGACTGCAAAACCATTAATAGGCAAACAAATAATTAGGAAAAATACTCCCAAAGCAGTATATATTTCAACTGGCTTATAGATATTAGCATTAATTCTTTGTGCAACTCTAAAAATCTCTTCAACTGAAATCAAGCTAGCAAATAAAGTCGTATGCAACATCACCACTTGTAGCATAATCAGAGCTGGTAATATCTGCCTAAATAACAACGGTAACTCTATTTTGAAAATAGTTTGTTTATTTGTAAGTCCACAAACTTTTGCTGCGATTCTATATTGCTCAGGAAAGTCTCCTAAAGTTTTTCTAACCAAATCTGCTACTGAAAAAATATTAACTACTGTAAATGTTAAACAAGCAGTATAAAAAGGATCTACCACAATATCGAGCATCGCTTGAAATGGGTAATGCATCCACATTAAAAACACAAGAATTGGAATACCACTTAAAAAGAAAGCCCCACATCTAACAATATTTCTTATATCTTCACTTCGTCTTGACATCCAACCAAGACTGCCCCCAATGGTAATTCCGAAAAATGCAATAATAAAAAACAGTTTAAAAGTAACCACCAAACCTTGTAAAAATCCTTGATGATAATCCACTAAAATATTAAAAGTCGTCACTAACATATATTATTCCTATTCATTCTTTTGTGCTGAAGAATTTTTTCTCAAGGTGCATTAGCTTCAAGGAAATTATAAACCCTAGTACAAATTAGTACTTGGGTCTTTTAATTTACCGATGAAGATGATGTAATTTGAGTAAAAAGACGAAGCATATTATCCTTTAATATCCGTTGGCACCCTAATAATCTTATCATCCTTAGTATCATATTTTTTCAAAATAAGATTAATCATACCACCATTATGAAGTTCCTCTAATGCGGTATCTAGCATTGATAACAAATCTTGTTCACCTTTCTTAACAGCCATTGGGTTACCATAAACCCTTAAAGGATATTTCAATTTTACTTTTTGAATTTTTCCTGGATTCTCTCTCATATATTTAGCACCTGTCATCATATCAGTAAAAAGCAAATCTGCTTTTCCTGTTGCCACATTTAAGAAAGGAACATCAACACCTGTTAAAGAAGGTGCTTGAATTTTCTGAGCTTTAGGAAAATCATATTCCGCTACGATGTCTGAAACCTCGCCATCAATTGTTGCAATTTTTGTGGTTTCCTTTGCAAACTCTTCTAAATTATAATCAAATTTTGTAACACCTTTTTTTACAAAAGCACTTAACACATCATAGTAAAGAGGTTTGGTAAAGTTAATCTCTTTACCCCTTGATGCAGTAGGCCAAACATCAGCACAAAAAACATCAAATCTCCTATTTTTAAGAGCTTGAGGAATTTCAGCAAAGCTAACCTCTTCTACCCACTCAACTTCCAAACCTAACCTTTGAGCCATCTTCATTGTCACATCATAAAAAACACCAGATAACTCACCTGTGTTAGCATCTTTTATAATTGCAGGCTCCCAAACAGTATAACCACGCTGAATTTTTCCAGATTCTATTACTTTTTTATAAATTGAATTTTCTTGTTTTTTAGACTCTTTGCTGATTGTCAGGTTAACAATCAAAACTGATAAAATAACTGATATTATTACAGTTAAAAAATTGATTTTTCTCATGAATATGATTCCTTATAGATTAGATATATCTATAAAACCATAATCACCCAAGCATTGTCAATTTGTTTTGTCTGCTGACTCACAAAGACTAAAGATTGAACAGTTTTGACATTTAGGTTTTCTTGCAACACATACATATCGCCCGTGTAAAATTAACCAATGATGGGCATGGTCCACATATTTTTCAGGAACTATTTTCATCAAATCTTCTTCAATTTTTAAAGGATTCGCATTATCTGAAAAACCAAGGCGATTACTCACTCTTTTCACATGAGTATCAACTGCTATTGTTTTATGACCAAAAGCAATTGCCAAAACAACATTTGCGGTCTTTCTACCAACTCCTGCCAAATTTTCCAAAGCATCTCTATCATCAGGAACTATACCATCATATTTTTCGACTAAATCCTTGCTTAAAGAAATAACATTTTTTGCTTTAGAATTAAAAAGACCAATTGTTTTGATATATTTGATTAGTCCCTCTTCTCCCAATGATAACATTTTTTGTGGAGTATCATGGGTTTTGAAAAGATCTTTAGTTGCAATATTAACCGATTTATCAGTAGCCTGCGCAGATAAAACAACAGCTACTAAAAGAGTATAATTATTTACATATTCTAAATCAGATTTTGGATTCGGATTCTGTTTTTTAAGTTCTTCAAAGATTTGACTAACTCTATCCATTTATAATCCCCTTAAACATTGTCACCCTCGAAACTTTATCAAATTAATTGGAAATTTCGGGGATCCAGATCTATTGCTTCAGCAATTCTATAATCTCATCTACATTATTAAAAAATTTTACAAAACCTTTATCTTCAACAATATGAACTAATTTATCTTTTTCATATTCACCAACAATTATATATTTTGTTTCCATCTCACTAGCTAAAATAAGCTCTCTTGACTTATCTCTATGATTTGAAAAGTCAACCACAACATCTGCAGCAGCAAACAATTCCAAAATATCACCATCAACCTTTTTACCATAAATATCTTTGCCTATCATGCCTGAACAATTGCAATCATAAAAACCCGATAACTCCAAATTATTCGTTTCTAGAACCGATTCTGCAAACTCTTTTGCTGTTTTTTCTGATATTCCAATTATCCCAACTTGCATATTTAACTCCTTTTATTTATTGGATTATAGCCGATAGATAGAAGTAATTTAAGAAGTTTTGCGATTGATTTTAGAAAGACTAAATGACCTGAGCAAAATATTC
>DHQH01000099.1:0-380 GCA_002410125.1 Alphaproteobacteria bacterium UBA5343 | reverse complement strand
AAATGACCTGAGCAAAATATTCAAAAAATTACGATTAGCTATCGCTAGAATCAAATAACTTTTTCAAAGAATCAAAAAAGGACTTAGTCTCAGGGTTATGCTTTCCGCCTTCTCCTTCAAACTCTTTTAATAACTCTTTTTGTTTCTTATTGAGATTTGTAGGCGTCTCCACTCTAATATGCACAAACAAATCACCATATCTATCCGAACGAACTAATGGCATACCTTTTCCTTTAATCCTAAAACTTGCATCAGATTGCGTTCCATGAGGAATTTTAATTATCTCTTTTTTGCCATTTAGAAGCGGAATTTCAATCTCTCCACCAAGTGCAGCAGTTACAAAAGAAATAGGTGTTCTGATGGATATACTAATAAAGAGA
>DHQH01000065.1 GCA_002410125.1 Alphaproteobacteria bacterium UBA5343 | reverse complement strand
TCCCAAACTTTAGAATTGGGAAATCCGGCATTGAAAAATCCTATGATAAAGAGTTAAGGGGTAAATCAGGCAACCAAAAAGTAGAAGTAAATGCCACAGGTAGAGTTATTAAAGAAATTGAACGAGATGAAGGCAAAGCTGGTAAAGATCTTCACACTACTATTGATTTAAGATTACAAAGATATGCTTATGAACTAATGGGAGAAGAAAGCGCAGCCGCAATCGTAATGGATATTCATTCTGGTGAAATCTTAACTATCGCATCAGCTCCAGCATTTGATCCCAATGATTTTAATCAAGGTATCTCAACAAAAAAATGGCAAGAGCTTGTAAATAACAAGAAAAAACCATTAATCAATAAAGCTATAAGTGGACAATATTCCCCAGGATCAACATTTAAAATGATAGTAGCCCTAGCAGCTTTAGAGGCAGGAGTAATAACCCCCAATACTAAATTCTACTGTAACGGACATATGGATCTAGGTAATCACCGATTCCACTGTTGGAAAGATGAAGGACATGGATCATTAAATTTAGAAGAGGCTTTGCAACATTCTTGCGATATATTTTTCTACGAAATTGCTGCCAAAACTGGAATTGATAAAATAGCAGATATGGCAAGAAGATTCGGATTAGGAGAAAAATTAGGAATTGAAATTGAAGGTGAAAAACAAGGGCTAATCCCTGATAGAAACTGGAAGATAGGTCGATATGGCGAAGCATGGCAAAAAGGTGAAACTTTAATCGCCGGAATTGGACAAGGTTATGTTTTAACAACCCCAATTCAACTGGCCATAATGACTTCAAGACTTGCAAATGGTGGTAATAAAATCACAGCCAAATTCGTTAAGGATAATCCTGAAGATAAAACTAAAAATGATGAAGAAATACCTGAAAAAATCAACATTTCAGAAAAACATTTAGATGTTGTAAAACGAGGCATGTATAAAGTTATAAATGAACAAGGCGGTACAGCCTTTGGCTCAAGATTTAGGTTTAAAAATCAAAAAATGAGTGGTAAAACTGGAACCACCCAAGTTCGAAGAATTTCTATGAAAGAAAGAAAAACTGGTGTTTTAGAGCAAGAGGAATTAAACTGGTTACAAAGAAATCATGCTCTTTTTGTTGGTTATGCCCCACATGATAAACCTAAATATTCTGTAACCGTAATAGTAGAACATGGCGGAAGTGGTTCAAGAGCAGCAGCCCCAATAGGTAGCAAGCTACTAAGAAAAACTCTAGAGTTACAAGCATTAGATAAGGAAGCAACCAAAGATGTTTAACAGATATTCAGATTTAGGATTTAAAAGCTCAAAAATGACTATCAGAGAAAAACTAATGAATTTTAGTTTATCTTACATCTTCATTATCACTATTTTAGCTTGCATCGGTTTTCTAATGTTATATTCCGCTGGCAATGGTTCTTGGCACCCATGGTCAGCCAGGCAAATAATCCGATTCTTTATTGGCTTTGGTATGATGATAACCATCGCTATGATCGACATTAGGATTTGGATAAAATATGCCTATTTCCTCTATGCTATATCCCTAATACTCCTAATAGGAGTTGAGATTAAAGGTTCAATCGGTATGGGAGCTCAAAGATGGATTAATCTAGGATTCTTCCAAATCCAACCATCCGAACTAATGAAAATAACCCTTGTTTTAGCCCTTGCTAGATATTTCCATGGTTCATCCCTCCAAGACATTGAAAGCAATACTCATATCATAATGCCAATAATGCTAACCTTAGTCCCAGTTGCTCTAATCTTAAAACAACCAGATTTAGGCACCTCACTTATGATTGCTATGACTGCTACTTGTATTTTCTTTTTAGTAGGTGTTCAATATTGGAAATTTTATATCATAGGTGGACTAGGTCTATTATCAATACCTGTCATTTGGTCAAATATGCATAACTACCAAAAAAACCGGGTACTAACTTTCTTAGATCCAGAAAGAGACCCATTAGGAGCAGGCTATCACATCCTCCAATCAAAAATAACTCTTGGTAGTGGTGGAATATTTGGCAAAGGTTTTATGAATGGCTCCCAAAGTCACTTAAACTTCTTACCAGAAAAACAAACCGACTTCATCTTCACAATGTTAGCTGAAGAGTTCGGGTTAATTGGTTGCATTACCTTAATTATCTTATATCTATTAGTAATTGGCTATGGTTATATTTTTGCATTCAAATCTAACAATTATTTTGGTCGTATCTTAGCTATTGGTCTTACCACCAACTTCTTCTTATATGTATTTATCAATATAGCTATGGTAATGGGACTAATCCCTGTCGTTGGAGTACCACTCCCATTAATCTCATATGGCGGTACTGTTTTAATGTCTATTATGGTTAGCTTTGGCTTCATCTTATGTGTGCTAGTTCACCAAAATATCCAAATCGGCCGCAGCGGAGCCAGCGAAGACATCCTTTAATCCCCAGCAAGTAACTCTGTTGCATCAGCCTCACCAACTTGTATCTTTTCAATCTTAATTGCACGAGATGAAATCTTGTTTGAAGATGTTGTTATCTCATCAATATCCTTATTCGCTAAGTTAAAATGCCCCCTTAGATTGCTTACTCTCTTATCAAGCCTCTTAATATCTTCAAATAACACCATAACTTCTTTTTGGATAACGCTTGCTTGCTCTCTCATATTCGCATCTTTAAGTATCGCTCTAATCGTATTAAGAGTTGCCATTAAAGTTGTCGGGCTCACAATCCAAACTTTAGACTTATAAGATCTATCAACAATATCTGAAAAATTAGCATGAAGTTCTGCATAAACAGCTTCTGACGGAAGAAACATTAAAGCCGATTCGGCGGTCTCGCCATTGATAATATATTTCTCAGATATATCTTTCACATGTTTTAATATATCCGCCCCAAAAGCTCTGCTTGCAACTATCTTATCATTATCACTCTTCGCATTTCTAAGTTGATGATAACTCTCCAATGGGAACTTCGCATCAATCACTATCGCCCCTGGAGGATTCGGCAAGGTTAAAAGACAATCTGCTCTTTTACTATTTGATAATGTTGCTTGGAATTGATAAGCCGAAGGCGGCAAAATCGAGGTTACTAAATCATTTAATTGCACCTCACCAAAAGCACCCCTTGCTTGTTTATTAGACAATACTTCTTGCAAACCAACCACTTTTTCTGAAAGCTCCGAAATATTCTTTTGAGCAGAATCAATCTTGGCTAATCTCTCTCTTAAATCTTGTAGAGTTTGAGAGGTTTTCTCTGTATTTTCATTTAAGCCTTGCCCAACTCTCCTTGTAATATCAGCGAGCCTCTCATCCATAATTTTAAGAGTCGATAATTTTTGTTCACTAATACTATCATTAATGCTTTTTGAACTATTATGTTGCATCTCCACCATTTGTGAAATACGCCCCATCAATTCTATTTGCTGCTTTTTAACCTCATCAATTTCTTTATTTCCATCCTTCTTCAGTCCTAAATAAACCAAAGCCACAACCAACAAAACTAATAATGTAATAACAACTATTTCAAAAACACCCATTTAACAACATCTCCATATATAAATCATCTGTAATCATCTTAAACCATATAATAAAAAAAGCCATCTAAAAATAGACAGCTTTTTTATTACTTACACTAATCTGATAAATTTATAATCTTTAATTATAAGAGATATATTCTAGGAGATTGTTTGCGACTAGTACATCTTTAGTACTTGAGCAAAATAATCGACAACGAAGATACTCTTAAAATTAAATATTTCGACCCATTTTAAGGAATTTGTCTCCCCTCTTAGCCTTCACATCTTTACCACTCATACCTTCAAACTCTTTTAGATTTCTAGCAATTGATTCTTCAACCAATTTCATAGTTTCTAATTTTGAACGATGAGCCCCACCAACTGGCTCTTTAATAATTTCATCAATTAATTTTAATTCTTTTAAATCTTGGGCTGTAAATTTAAGAGCTTCAGCAGCAGTTTTTGCTTTATCTCCTGCTCTCCAAAGAATTGAAGCACAACCCTCTGGTGAAATAACAGAGTAAATTGAATGCTCAAGCATAATCACTTTATTAGCTGCAGCAATCGCAATAGCACCACCTGAACCGCCTTCACCAATAATGATACTAATGATTGGCACTTCAACTTCTAAACATTTTTCAATTGATTTTGCAATAGCTTCTGCTTGACCTCTAGCTTCAGCTTCAACCCCTGGATATGCCCCAGATGTATCAACAAAAGAAATAATTGGCATTTTAAATTTATTTGCAAGATCCATCAATCTTTGAGCTTTTCTATAACCTTCAGGTTTTGCCATACCAAAATTATGTTTAATTCTAGTTTCAATATCGCTACCTTTTTCTTGACCAAGAACTACTACTGATTGACCTCTAAATCTACCCATACCAGAAATCATTGCCTCATCATCAGCAAAAGCTCTATCTCCAGCAAGCGGAGTAAAATCTTCAATTAATGATGTTACATAATCTAAACAATGCGGACGACTAGGATGTCTTGCAACAAGTGCTTTATCCCAAGGAGATAATTTACTATAGATGCTTTTTATTTGTTTATCTAATTTTGTTTGTAGTTTTACAACTTCATCCGAAATATTAATTCCATCATCTTCTGATAGTCTTTTCAACGATTCTATTTTATTTTCTAAATCAGAAATACCTTTTTCAAATTCTAAAATCTGAATACCCGAACTATTAATTTCCATTAAATTACCTCTTAAAATTATTGTAATATAAATAACTGCTCACACAATTACTGTGAATTTAATAGAAGTTTAATTGATTTTCAAGTAAAACTAGGATAAAAATTAATAATAAACATAAAAAAATAAGGAATTTGGTACAGTGATAGGGTTAATTACATTATTTTCATCAGCAATTTGCATATCTTTACTTTGGTTAGGAACAGCTTTCTTCTATATAAAAGACACTATAGGCTTTGAAGCCCTGATGAAAAGCTCTCCTGTGGACATCTCCAATATTATCGCAGCTTCTGTATCCCCTATCATCTTTTTATGGATTATTATCGCCTTCATCCAACACTCACTAGCTCTAAAAAAACAAACCAGACATATGGATGCTCTTATAAACCAATCAAAAAGAACTAATGAACATAACGAAGCTGTTGTAAGATCTATGATTGAAATCCAACAACAAGCTAAAAGTTCATCAATGTTAGACAGGGTTGATTTAACCATTATGGATATGAATGAGTTACTTTGTGAAATCATCACTCGTTGTGGTATTATTTCAGCAGAAGCCGCTGCAAATGTTTGGCAAAGAATTGGCAATGGTAATAAATGGGCATTTTGTAAAATCCTATTAGAAAACATTCAACAATATCCTGGGTTCGCTGATAAAATCCACCAAAAAGCCTTAAAAGATAATATGTTATCAGGCTCATTAATTGAATTTGGTGTTAGATATGAAAAATTAATAAACTTACTTGATCATCACGACAAAGAAAGATTCATATCTGATGTTATAGAAAATGGAATTTTAGGTAGAGTATTTGCTATTCTAGCTCCTGTAATTGATAAACTAAACCTCCAAACTATTAATACTCCAACCACCAATGAATATGATACTTATAACGAAACTGAGGAAACAACCCTAACCCCTGAAGTAAATATGGATGAAGAACCAGAAATGCAAATTCCTCCACAAACAGATATTAGTACTGATATTAAAGAAACTTCTCCAACTGTTCAAACTATAGAAGAAGAAAAAGCCACAATTGAAGAAAAACCTATTGAGAATCCAATATCACAAGAAATTAAAAACGAAACAATTACTTCTGAAGAAGCAACAGAAACCACAAAAGAAGAAACAATTTCAAAATCTATTAAAAATCCATTTTCAAGATATTTCAAACAAACAAATAACGATCTTGACTTGCTGGAAAAAAATCTTTTTGAAATTGAAAATATGATTGAAGATAGCGATTCGCAAATTGAAGATTCTACTAATAAAAAAGAAAATTTAGAAATCAATGAAAAACCTATCAGAACAGAGCCAGTTATCGAAATTAGAGAAACTGTAGAAGACAATAATGACTCAACTATAACAGACGAACAACAAACAGATAATAAACTAGCAAATGATGATGATTTTCCATTTTCAAATTGGAAAAATAATTACTTAAAAACAGGTAATGATGACTAGGAAATATATATGTACAATCCTAATAATGGTAATGATTACATCTTTACCACAAACCACTTTTGCAAGTGAAATATTAATAACCAAATCTATTTCTGTTTTTGGAGAACCTAAATATAAGGAAGGTTTTACACATTTTGATTATGTCAATCCTCTAGCGCCTAAAAGAGGTAAGATTAAACACCCAGTTTATGGTACTTTTGATAGTTTAAACCCATTCATAATAAAAGGCATAGCATCACCCCAAATAATGCTA
Organism: Alphaproteobacteria bacterium UBA5343; assembly: GCA_002410125.1. GTDB lineage: Bacteria > Pseudomonadota > Alphaproteobacteria > RF32 > UBA5343 > UBA5343. The sequence continues at coordinate 2,169 of DHQH01000065.1, read as the reverse complement.
ATTTATGACACCTTGCTAACTCAATCCGCCGATGACCACTATTCAGCTTATGGACTTGTCGCAAGCAAAATCCATCAACCATCAAACAAATCATGGATAGCTTTTGAAATAAACCCCAAAGCCAAATTCCATGATGGTAAAAAAATCACAGCTAGTGATATAAAATTCACCTTTGAAATATTGCGTTCAAAAGGCTCTCCATTTTATCGTATTTACTATAGTGATGTGAAACAAGTTACCACTATTAACGATTCTTTTATTCGATTCGATTTTAAACAAAATTCTAATAATAAAGAACTACCTCTAATCATCGGACAAATGCCAATTTTACCTAAACATTACTGGAAAAATAAAGACTTCACCAAAACTACTTTAGAAATCCCCTTAGGCTCTGGACCTTATAGATTATCTAAAATTCAAGCAGGTAAACAACTCACATTTCAAAGAGTAAAAAACTATTGGGCTAAAGATTTAAATGTCAATATTGGTACATATAATTTTGATACCCTCCAATTTGATTATTACAAAGACACCACAATTTCACTCCAAGCCCTAAGCTCTGGTGATTTAGATTTAAGGGAAGAATATATCTCCAAATTATGGGCAACCTCTTATGATTTCCCCGCAATTAAAAATGGTGATATTATAAAAGCCGAAATTCCCCATCAAAGAATACCACAAATGCAAGCCTTTTTCTTCAACATAAGAAAAGACAAATTCCAAGATAGAAATGTTAGAAAAGCCATCAGCTTAACCTTTAATTTTGAATGGGCAAATAAACATTTATTTTACAATCAATATAAAAGAACCACTAGCTTTTTTGATAACTCAGAGCTATCAGCCCAAGGACTACCAAATACTGAAGAAATAAAATTATTAGCTCCATATAAAGATATACTTCCAAAAGATATTTTTTCTCCTCTACCAAACATCCCTTATAATAAAAACTTTATGGATGTAAGAACTCATTTAAGACAAGCCGTAAAATTATTAAAACAATCTGGTTATGATTTTATTGATGGAAAAATGACTAATCTACAAACCAAACAAACATTAGAATTTGAAATAATAACTAATGCAGCTAACGGTAATACTTTTGATAGAGTTCTTATGCCATTCATCAATAATCTTGCAAAAATTGGCATCAAAGCAAATCTCAAAAAATTAGATGTAAACATCTATAAAAACCGTTACGACAAATTTGACTTCGATATGATAATTGGTTCATTCCCTCAAAGCCACCTACCAGGCAACGAACAAAAAGAATATTGGGGCAGTGAAGCTGCTACCAGATTCGGCAGCAGAAATATTATTGGTATCCAACATCCAGCCATCGATTCTATCATTGAAAAAATCATATCTTCTAACACCAAAGATAATTTAGTTATTGCGACTAAATGTTTAGATAGAATATTATTAAAAGAGTATTATGCAATCCCGCATTGGCACTTACCCTATAGTAGGATTGCTTATAAAAACATTTTTGGAATACCAAAAATCACCCCACCTAACGGCTATCAATTAATGACCTGGTGGATAAAAGAGGATAAGAAATGATGAAAAATTATATCATAAAAAGATTATGCTTAATTCCTCTTACCCTTTTTGGGATAATGCTTTGTAATTTCTTGTTTATTCAACTCTCCCCAGGTGGGCCAATTGAAAATATCCTTGCTAAATATCAAGGTGTACAAACCAGCTCAACTGCCAAATTTTCTGGAGGCACCTCCACCACTTCTATTACCTCTAAAGCAAATTCTAAATATATAGGAGCTAGAGGGGTACCAGAAGATTTTATCAAAGAATTAGAAGCTCAATTCGGATTCGATAAACCACTCCATATCCGATTCTTCAAAATGCTAAAAGATTATATCTGTTTTGATTTTGGGAACTCTTTTTACAAAGATATTTCTGTATTAGAATTAATCAAACAAAGAATGCCAGTCTCAATTTCACTTGGACTTTGGTCAACTCTAATCATCTATCTTATATCAATTCCTCTAGGAGTGAAAAAAGCCATTTTAGATGGCAGTAAATATGATTTTTATACCAGCTTCATAATCATTTTAGGATCAGCAATCCCTGTTTTTTTATTCGCCGTATTTCTAATTGTAATCTTTGCTGGCGGTGCCTATCTCGACTGGTTTCCACTCAGAGGATTAACCTCCG
>DHQH01000054.1:3013-4962 GCA_002410125.1 Alphaproteobacteria bacterium UBA5343 | reverse complement strand
TTGACTTTTTACCAATGCTGCTACTACCAAATCTGCTTGAGCTAAAGATACTCTTTTTTGGGTTAGTTCATTGTTAAATCTTTTTCTTTCCTGAGCTATAAATTTTGGTTCTTTTATGCCTTCTGGTTTTTCACCAAGGGCAGATATTTTTCTTTGGATATAAGAGAGTTCTTGTTTCAAAGAATCTTTATAATTTTCTGAAAAGTTAATTGCTTGTTTGGTAGTTTGCGATAAATTACTGATAGTCTCATCATTAAGACCACCTTTAGAGAGAACTGTTTCTACCTTTGATAAATTATCTAACCAATTATCAATTTCGGTTTGATTATTTATATCGTTAGCATTAACATTTGTTGCAATAATCATAAACAATGCAATCATTGCAAAAATTATTTTTTTATTTAACATCAAACCATCTCCTGAAATTTATAAATATTTCTCAATTAAAATCTCTGCTATTTGAACTGCATTTAAGCTAGAGCCTTTTCTTAAGTTATCAGCTACCACCCAAAGACTAACACCTTTTTCAACTGAAGTATCTTTTTTTATTCTTGAGATAAAGATATCGTCTTCGTTTGATACTTCGGTTTGAGTTACATAACCACCATCTGATGTTTTATCAAACACTACTAATCCATCAGTATCTGATAAAATTTTTGAGAGTTCTTTAATATCAACTGGTTTGTCAGTTTCAATATTAATATATTGTCCTTCACCTATAAAAGCTGGAACAATTGCTGAGTTGATATGAGCTTTTATATTGGTACCTAATATTTTTTGAACTTCATCAGCTATATTTTGCTCTTCTTCTGTAAATCCATCAATAGATATCTCATCAGATTTTGGCAAAACATTAAAAGCGATTTGCTTAGCAAAAACTTTTTTATTTTCTAATGGTGACTCATTTACATATATACCTCTGGTTTGGGTAAATAACTCATCCATTGCAGCTTGTCCAAATTTTGAAACTGATTGATAAGTTGAAGAAATAATTCTTTTAATACCATAATTTTCTTTAATTGGATTAATCGCCATTAAAAGCTCTGTTGTTATGCTATTTGGGCAAGAAATGATATTTTTGTTTTTGTAATTGATAATATCATCATCATTGATTTCTGGAATAATAAGAGGTACAGCTTCATCGCCTCTAAAAGCTGAAGATGTATCTATTACAATAGTGTTTTGTTTAGAGGCTCTTAAGATATGGTCTTTTGCTAAACTTTCTGATAGAGTTGAGATTGCAATATCAATGTTTGAAAAATCAAATTCTTCAACTGCTTTAATTTTTAAGACATCATCTAAACCATAAGACACTTCTCGTCCAATCATTTTTGATGGGGCTAGAGCGATAATATTTGAAACAGGGTAATCTATTTGGGCTAGGCTGTTTAATACTTCTCTACCCATGCTTTCTGTTGCACCTATTATTGCTATTTGTTTATTCATATTCTTTCTTTCCTTATTGTTTTTCATATAATTTTATAAATTCTGATAGAACTATTTCACCAAACTCTAAAGTTGAGACTGGCTTATATTCTTCTTGTTCTCCTATCGGAGTTAAGTCTTTGGTTCTGTAACCCTCATCTAAGGTATTTGAAATTGCCATATCAATAATATCTGATAGATCTTTTCTATCAAAGGTATATTTTAACATCTCAGCAACTGCTCTTATCATTGCTATTGGACTTAAATTATCTAGAATTTCAGTTTCATTGATAATCATTAGTGGTGAGAATATATGATTATATTTACCAACATCTTTCATAGATGTGTAAATAACTGGCATAGTTGGCTGTAAGTTATATAGACTTATAAGATTTTGAATAATATAATCACCAACATGGTTGGGAGTAATGATTGTTTCTAATATATCTGGTTTTTTATATAACAGATTATTAAAATCATCTATAACACCAAAATTGATATTTATTTTATCTTGTTCCATACCT
>DHQH01000054.1:0-2801 GCA_002410125.1 Alphaproteobacteria bacterium UBA5343 | reverse complement strand
AATCTTGTTCCATACCTTGGCATTGTTCTGTAATTACATGGCGCCATAACATAAATGTTTCTAAAACATCTAACCTATCAATTGATAAAATATTTTTCTTTAGATGTTTTGAGATATGTTTTAAGTATCTAACAAATGAGAAAACTTGAGAAGCACTATAACTAAGAGTGTTAATACCTATTGAGGAGGTTTCTTCATGAGCTTGAATTCCTCTTGGTTCTCCTTTATAAAGACCGCCAGATAGATCTCTGATTAAATCAAAGTTTAGTGCTGGAGATCCTTTTAACCTGATTATATATTCTAAACCTTTGAAAGTTTTGATAGGATATTTAACATTAATGGCTTTAAAATTTGAGAGTAATGATCCCATAATATTGGCAGGGTTATTATTTTCGGTAATGTTTTTAAATGATCCGAATTTACCAATAAACACAGCATCAGCTTCATGCATTTTTTCAACAGTTTCTTTTTTAAGACTAGTTCCTGATTTAACGGCAAATTCTAAACCGGCATCAGAATTTTCAAGATCTGCAATAATGATATTGTTATCAATTAACCAATCTAGTAACAAAAGGGCTGATTTCATTACTTCTTTGCCTGCACCATCGCCTGGAATTACGAGAATCTTTTTTTCTGGGACTTTACTCATAAAATAATCCTATCTATAAATTAACTTATCACATAATAAAACAAAGTGTTACCTATTGGCAACACTTCGTTTATTTTATACATAGAAGATAGTATATTATTTGCTAGCAGCTGCAGCTGATTTTTCAGCCTGTCTTGCTTTTTGTGTAGCTTTGATATCTTCTGCAATTCTAGCTGATCTACCAGATCTGTCACGAAGATAATAAAGTTTAGCTCTTCTAACTTTACCAATTCTTGTAACTTCGATTTGGTCAACATTTGGAGAATAAAGTGGGAAAACTCTTTCTACACCTTCACCAAATGAGATTTTTCTAACTGTGAATGATGAGTTAATACCATCATTTTTTCTAGCGATACAAACACCTTCATAAACCTGAATTCTCTCTCTAGTACCTTCAATAACTTTGGTATGTACTTTAAGAGTATCACCTGGCTTGAATGATGGCATCTTTTTATCACCCATGAGCTTATCCATTTGCTCTTTTTCAATTTGTTCAATTATGTTCATTTCTAAACCCTCTTGGTTAAATTTTGTATATGTATATACTTATTATTCTTGTAAATCAAGATATTTATTATATAAATCTGGTCTTATTTCTTTTGTTTTCTCTACAGATTTTGATTTTCGCCACTCATCAATCTTTTTATGATGCCCCGAAGTCAATATTTCTGGGACCTTTCTATTATTCCAAACAGAAGGTCTGGTGTATTGTGGGTATTCTAACAAATTATTTTCAAAACTTTCTTCGTCTAAAGATTCACTTGAACCTAAAACATTTGGTAAAAGTCTTGTTACAGCATCAATTAATATCATTGCTGCTTGCTCTCCACCTGTTAGGATATAATCCCCAATACTAATTTCTTCAACATCATAATGCTCAATAACTCTTTCATCAACTCCTTCGAATCTACCACATATAATAGTGATGTTTTCTTCTTTTGATAGTGACTTAACCCTGTCTTGAGTTAGTGGTTTTCCTTTTGGAGACATATAGATTATCTTTGAGTTTTTTTCACCCAATTTATTGAGTTTTAATTTATCTATTGCTTTTCCCAAAACATCAGGTCTGATTACCATCCCTGCACCACCACCAAATGGGGTATCATCAACTGAGCCATGCGAGTCAAATGCACAATCTCTTATGTTGTGAGTGTTAATCTCAATCTTTTCTTCTTTTAGAGCTTTACCTGTTAGAGAAAATCCTAAAAAACCCGGAAACATCTCTGGAAAGATGGTTAGAATATCAAAATTTAATTTTTTAGCTTTTGACATATCCTATTCCTTTGATTCTTTAATTTCTTTTCCAATAGGTTTGAATAACTCCAAAGAATTAACAATAATTATAAAACCATTTTTAATATCAACAACTGGTACAAAATCATTTGAAAATGGTATCATATCGGTTTGTTTAGAGTTTATATCTTTGACTTCTAGAATATCTCCAGCACCAAAATTATAAACTGCAAGTATTTTTGCTACCACTTTCTCATCATTATCAAATTTAACATCAAGATCGATTAAATCAGTATGATAATATTCACCATCTTCTGCAATCTCTGGCAAAACATCACGAGGAGCGAATAATTCTATTCCTCTTAGCTCTTCTGCCATATTTCTATCAGTTATTCCTTTGATATTAACTCTTATTGTACCCTTTGCTTCTCCAATAACTTTAACATCATATTCTTTACCATTAATATCAGTTAGCAATCCATAGCTATCTAGATCTCTGACATCTTCGGTGAAAGATTTAACCTTCACTGTACCTTTGATACCATGAACACCAACGATTTTTCCTAAGCAAATTTTGTCTTTGTTATTGGACATTGTAATAAATACCTTAAAATTAAAAAACTATGCTTCTGCAGGAGCTTCTTCTGCAGGAGTTTCTTCAGCTGGAGCTGCCGCTGCGGCTGCTTTTGCTTCTTCAGCTTCTGCTTTAGCTTGAGCTTCTGCTTCTGCTTTTTCTTTAGCTTTTTCTTCTTTTTCTCTCATTCTTTCAACAGCTTTTGCTTTTGGTTGAGATTTCTTAGGTTGTTCTCTTACAACGAATTTTTCAACAATACCTAAATCACCTAACATTTTAGCAACTCTGTCAGTTGGTTGAGCACCTACACCTAACCAGTATTTAACTCTTTCTTCGTTTAATACT
>DHQH01000003.1:12431-15139 GCA_002410125.1 Alphaproteobacteria bacterium UBA5343 | reverse complement strand
TTAGAGATTTAGTAAAACCAAACATTCTAGCCACACTCGTAAAATCAAGCGATTTTTGCAGTCTTGCAAATCTTTCAACTTCAATAGGGGTATGAGAAACAACACCTAACAATTGCTTATGGCTCCACACATCATTTTCCATCGGTGCAATATTAAAATCTCCACAAAATACGATTTTTTTATCTTCATATTCTGCTTTTCTTTCTTCAAACCATTCCGATACATCATCAAGAAAAGATAATTTATGAGCAAATTTAATATTTATCTCTGCATCTGGCTCGTCTCCACCAGCTGGCACATAAATATTATTAATTTCAATATCTCCAATTTGAGCAACTATATTTCTACAATCTTCTTTACCTACCCAATTTCTAACTTCAACTTTGTCAAAAGGTTTTTTAGATAATATTGCAACCCCATTATAGGCTTTCATTCCAAGATTTGCGATATATTCATATCCCAGTTCTTTTCTAATAAAATCAAACGGAAAGTCCTCATCTTGTGCTTTTGTTTCTTGTAGAGCTATTACATCAGCTTCCGTTTCTTGAGTAATTTTTTTTAATATTTCTAGTCTACTTCTAATAGAATTTAGATTCCAGCTAACAATCTTCATCTGACTATTTTATTCCTCTTTTTTCTTTATTTCAAAAATATCATCTTCTAAATAAACATCGTTCTTTAAATTATATAATGATACTGTTGTCAAAATGTCTTGAGCATCTCTAACTCTCCATTGTTTAAGAACAATTGGTTTTGTAGAAAAATATAATGTAAGCTCCCCAGACATAGGGTCATCAGCTTGTGCAAGTGAAATTTCAATAGCTCCAGCCTCTTTTGAAACATTTAATACATTATAGTCTTTACTATTAAACTTAATCTCTTTCTTTAACAATACCGATGCAGGAGTTCTATCAATATCAATTGTCGAAGTTTGATCTAAATCCCTATCATAAAAGATTAAATCATCCCCATCAGCAAGAAGGATTACTGGCGATGGCGGGTTATATTCTAATTTCATCTTACCAGGTCTTTTGATATAAAACTTGCCCTCAGCATATCCACCATTAGAAGATGCTTGCTTAAAATCAGCCGTCATGGTTTTAATGCTAGCAATATATGTTTCAATCTCACTTGTAATAGCACTTCTCTCATCAATATCAAAATCATCAAACTTTATATCATCCAGCTCATTCGCGCTAACACAGCCCGAAAAAACAAAAGAAAAGAGCAAAATAAACTTATAAATATTCTTCATCAAAACTTCCTTGAAAAAAACATATATTAAAACAATTACAAATAATATGCCTTAATTTGCAAAAAATATATAGTAAATATTTCCAGTTATTAAAGTAGAAAACTTATTATTCTTGAGGTTTTGGGGCTAAAACTTCTCGTCTTCCCACATGATCAGCCGCACTAATAACTCCATCTTCTTCCATTTTATCTATAATACTAGCCGCTCTATTATAGCCAATTCTAAGTTTTCTTTGGATATAAGAAGTTGATGCTTTACCATCATTTATAGCAATATTAACAGCCTCATCATAAAGTTCATCATATTCACCATCAGTATTTCCTGCTCCCCCTGTATCACCAAGCAGGCTAGCTCCTGCAGCTTTAGAGTTAGAGCTAGGAGTAAAATCACCCTCAACCACAGATTCTACATATTGAGGTTTTTCTTGAGTTTTTAGGTATTTCACCACATCTTCAACCTCTCCATCACTCACAAAAGTACCATGGACCTTGTTTGGTCTCTGCCCAGCCGCCATAAATAACATATCCCCCATACCAAGCAATTGTTCTGCTCCTTGTTCTCCTAAAATAGTCCTACTATCAATTTTTGAGGTAACTTGGAAACTGATACGAGTAGGGAAGTTCGCCTTAATAGTACCAGTAATAACATCAACTGATGGTCGCTGAGTTGCCATAATAAGGTGAATACCTGCTGCCCTTGCCATTTGTGCCAGCCTTTGAATAGCAGCTTCCACATCTTTACCAGCTACCAACATCAAATCAGCCATCTCATCCACAATAATTACAATATAAGGAAGGGGCTTAAGGTCTAATTCTTGCTCTTCATAAATAGGCTTACCTGTTTCTGGATCAAATCCAGTTTGAACAGTCCTAGAAATAGTTTTACCTTTTGCAATAGATTCTTTAATTTTCTTATTATAACCGGAGATATTTCTAACATTCATTTGAGCCATAGCTCTATATCTATCTTCCATCTCTCTAACTGCCCATTTTAGAGCAACAACAGCTTTTCCAGGATCTGTAACCACCGGAGTTAAAAGATGAGGGATCCCGTTATAAACAGATAATTCTAGCATTTTAGGATCAATCATTATCAATTTACAATCTTGTGGATCCATTTTGTAAAGTAGTGATAAAATCATCGAGTTAATACCAACTGATTTACCTGAACCAGTTGTACCAGCTACCAGCAAGTGAGGCATTTTAGCCAAATCTGCATATACATAACCACCACCAATATCTTTACCAAGAGTAATAGGTAGAGTTGCTTTGTTATTCACATAATCATTTGCAGCCAATAGCTCTCTTAAAAATACAATATCTCTTGCTTCATTTGGAAGCTCAATACCAATAGTGCTTTGCCCTGGTACCACTGCAATTCTAACTGAAACCACACTCATAGATCTTGCAATATCATCAGCTAAACCAATAACTCTAGAAGTTTTAGTACCAGA
>DHQH01000003.1:5342-12191 GCA_002410125.1 Alphaproteobacteria bacterium UBA5343 | reverse complement strand
TATAATGTAACCACAGGACCAGGGCTAACTTTCACAATTTCTCCATTAACCCCAAATTCAGCCAAAACTTCTTCCAAATTATTAGCATTTTCTTTCAATACAGACTGACTAATTTTCTGATTAATACTATCTTTTGGAGGTGTTAAAATTTCAATTGATGGTAAATAAAATCCACTTCCTTCTGGAGGAATAATATTAGCTTTTTCTTCTTTTTTAGCTTTTGAATCTTTCTTAACCTTAGGTTCTTTATTGATTTTTTCTTTTTTATTTACAGGTTTAGTATTCTTCTTAGTTTGAATAGTAATTTCATTATTAGTTTTATGTAAGATATAGCGATTCACTATATCTTTAACCACAAACATAAACTTCCTAAAATATACAATCACAAAAGCAAATAAATCTTTCCAATTTTTATAACTAACCCCGGTCACAAAATTAAAAGAACTGATTGATAAAACCATCATTAATATGGCAAGCAACCATATCAACCAATATCTAAAACCAATCTCTCCAATAAATTCTAAAATAGGAGTAGAGCTAATATAACCGATTGCTCCGCCAACTCCAGAATGAAGAGGCCACCTAATATTATAAAAAACAATACCAAGAGATATACAAAAAGCGATAACTCCTACTACAAGAGCTAGCAATCTAAATTTACAATCAAATATAAAGAGGTTTTTATATAATTCATAACCCCAGAAAAGTATAACAATTACCAAGAAATAAGCCCCAATACCAAACAATTGCAACAAGCAATCTGCAATATGAGCTCCGGCAATACCCATCAAGTTTTGAGTCTGAGAAATACTAGCAGAGCTATTAAAAGAATCATCTCCTGCATGGAAGAAAAGCAGAGATAATAAAGAATAAGCTGCAAAAACAACAATAGCTAATCCTATATATTTTCTAAAAAAGATTTTTAATTTTTCTTTTATTTCATTAGTTTTTTCTTCGCTCATAATTTCTCAACACTAAAAATAATTAGACCATTAGCAAAATTATAACTTAAAAACATTAATTTTTGATTATTAATTTAGATAGTTCCAAATATTGCTCAGGACTAATATCTTCAGCTCTTAAACTTTCCGTAATTCCTGTTTGTGCTAACTTCTCATTGATGTTTTCAATCGACTTAAGGCTTTTCTTTATCATTTTTCTTCTTTGTCCAAAAGCAAGTCTTGTAATTTCTTGGATAGCTTCAATAAGTTTCACATCAATATGTTCTTTTTTTAACTTTATAAGCACTACTGACGACATAATTTTTGGCGCTGGTGTGAAGCAACTAGGTTTTAAGTCAAACAATTTGCTTACATCAGACAAAAGTTGAGTTATTACCGACATTCTACCATATGATTTTGTTCCAACCTTTGCTGTTAATCTATCAGCAACTTCTTTTTGAAACATCAAAGTAAAACTCTCAAAATCTTGATAATCTTTGAGCCATTTTAGTAATAACTGAGTAGAAATATTATAAGGTAAATTAGATAAAATATGACGAGGTTTCTCTCCAATATTATGAATATCGTTCTTTAAAGCGTCACCCTCAATAATATTAATAATATCACCACTTCTAGATTTTAACTCTTCCATTATAGAAATACATCTCTTATCCATTTCTATAACTGTAAATTTTTTTGGGTTATTGCTCAAAATTGCTCTTGTAAGTCCCCCAGGTCCAGGTCCAATCTCAAAAACATTGGCTTTACTAAAATCTTTTAATCTCTGAGCTTTAAGGGATTCTCTGACAATTTTCAATGTGATATTTATATCAAGCAAAAAGTTCTGACCTAAAGATTTCTTAGCATTTAACTGGTTACTATTAACAGTTTCACTAAGGCTCGGAAGTTCATTTATTATATCTGCTAAATCTTTCATGGTTTATTTCTTTACTTCAATCATTGCTGTTTTTCTAATATCTCTTAGATATTTATCAGCAAATATTTCTGCTTTTTTATTCATAAGTCTTGCCTTTATTTTTTCTCTATCTGGTAAAATATTACCCTCTATTTTTTCTTTTTTATCCATTTGCAAAATATAAAGACCATCTTTAGTGATTATAGGATTAGATATTTCTCCCTCTTTCATTTGTACAACTATCTGATCTAGCTCTTTATCAAGCTGTCCTTCAAATATCCAACCAAGATTGCCATATCTAATTGCAGTTGGACTTGCAGAAAATTGTCTAGCAAATATTTCAAATTTACCATTTTTTCTAATATCTTTAGCCATCATTACTATGGAATCATAAACCTCTTTCTTGCTCATTTTATCATTAAAGGGAATAAAAATCTCTTTTATAAAATATTTATTTTTATGAGCGTTGTTCTTTAAAAAAACTATTGCTTCATCAATTTCACTATCACTAACTGCAATTTCATTTTTTCCATTTTTTCTTATTATTTTCATCCAAGCAATATCAGCTTTTATTTGGTTTAACAAATAATCATCACTTATGCCAAATTGCTTTATTTTTGCAAATAATTCACCGGCTTTCATATTATTTTTAGACTCAATAGAGCTAACCACTTTAGCTATCTCGTCCTCACTAATCTTAATATTTTCTCTCTCAGCCTCTTGTAATTTTAATTTCTCATCAATTAACAAATGTAAGATTTTTGTAGTAAACTTTTGTCTATTTTCTTTTGTATTTTTTACCCCAACACTATTCATCGCCATTAATATTTTAGAGTTCAAATCATAAGCTGTGATAATATCATCATTAACCCGAGCTAATATTTCTAAACTTTGTGCATTAGCAAAATTTATATTAATAAAGATTATAGCTATTAAAAGGAGTTTATTCATAAAAGATTTATCCACCTGTACTAACCACACCTAAGGTCTTAAACGTTAAAGTAAATGTTATTGAAAGACCCGCATCATAATTATTATAGTCCGAGAAGTCTTTACTAATATCTGCATCAAACTGGAAGCATTCATCATCATAAATAAGGTCAGCCCCATACTCTAAAAGACTCTCTTCTTTATTTACATCATCAGATAAGTCAAATCTAGAATATAACTTTGTTGACCAGTTTTTCGTCATTGCAGAACTAACTGTTAAATATAGTTCTTTTCTCTCACCAAAATCATCCCTAATACCATCTTCATCTTCTTCTAGGAATACATAATTAATACCAGTTCTAAAAATAGGAGGTCCAATAGCCGTTGCTAGTTCATTATATTCAGGTTTTAGAGTATCTTTATTAAATCTAAATCTGTAAACCAAATCAAAATTATCATTAGGCGATGCATAAATTCTACCAATATAATCTGACAAGTTATCTTCATTATTAGATTCTCCACCATAAGCAGTATCGTTATTATCTAGCTTATAGCTTTGCCCCAAAAATAATGATGCTTTCCCTGATTCGTGACCATAAGCATTAACATTAATCCCATAATTAATTCTACTGCCTGTTTCAATACTATCAAATCCGTTATATCTATTCACTTCTAACAAATTAGTATCATCAAGATTTATATCACGACTATCTTCATTTGTAATATCGTCATTAATATTCTCATCGGTAGGAGATGCAATTGCAACCACTACAGGTTCAATAATAGAAGTATAATTCTCAGTAGATTTTACAAAAGGATGCTTCCACTCTAATGATATATTTGGGTTAAATCTAACCGTGCTACCGTCAAATTCCTCCCCATTATTATCAATATAATCACTAGCATTATAAAAATCTGTTTGCAATTGAGCAGATAGTTTATAAGAACTTCCACCAGGAGATAAATAAGGTAAATTCCAGCTTGTTCTGGCTGATAGTCTCTGGTTGTTTCCTTCATCTCTAGACATTGCATAAGCATTTAAATTCATTTCTGAATATGCGCCATATTTGCCTATTTCTCCAATATTATGATAATCAAAATAAGGTAAAACTATAGGTTCATCTTCGCCTTTAAAATTATCAGAAATTATTTGAAAATCATGAAGTTCAACACCCATATAATTTCTATTATCAAATCCTTCAAATTTTAAATAACTATTAAGCCAAGCCTCATGTTCTTTTTCAAAGTCATATTTATCAAGGAAGTTATCACTAGATGCACTTTCAATTTGCATTTTTGATACCCAATTATCATCAATTTCATGTCTCGCATTAAGGAATATATGACCTCTAACCTCATATTCACTATCTTGAGTAATGCTACCCTTAGCTACAATTTCAGAATCCATAAAGTTTTGCCTATATTCTCCTGTATAAACAATTCCTTCTTTAGATGTAAAAATAGGAGAAAATGTAAAATCTTGATAATCACTAGCAGCCCAATAATAAGTTGGTTGTAATGTCATCCCCAGATTATTATTACCACCTAGTCTAGGAGTTAGAAAACCAGATCTTCTCTTAACCTTAGGGTCTGGGTGAGATAAATAAGGGGTATAGAAAATAGGCGTTCCACCAAGTTCTAAAACAGCATCTTCATACATTACATTTTGTTTTACTTCATCATGGGTAACTTTATTAGCTTTTATTTGCCAAACAGGATCTTCACCTCTACATACATCACAAGATGTATAAATAGCTTTGTCTAAAACTTTTTTATTAGCATTAATTCTAGTTGCTTTATTAGCAGCAAGTCTAGACTTATCAGCTAAAACAATTTTTACATCATTTAAAACAGCATTTTTCATATCCCCTGTTATCTCAAAATAATCAGAGAAAACCACTGATCCGTCAGGTTCAACAAAAACTACATCATCAAAGGCTTCTACATGCTCGGTTTTCTGATCAAACACTACTTTTTGAGCTGTGATATTCATATTCTTATAATCAATTTCAACATTACCATTAGCCGTAATAATACCAGTATCTTTATCTTGAATTAATTCATCAGCAATAAATCTGATTTCTCCATTTTCATTATCTTTTAAGTTTTTTTCTGTTGGAATAAAGGAGGTAAGATTCTTATCAATATTAAGACCTGCAGTTGGTAATTGATCGTGAATTTTTTTTATATTTTGCATTTGAGCTATAGCAGGTTTATAGCTAAGTACTACCAAGCACAATATTAACGATTTCAATATTTGCTTATTTTGTCTTAGCATTTTTTAAACTTTCAATTTTTTTATATAATTTTATAAAAATATTATTTTTAGAAATCATATAATATAAACAAATTGCACTAGGAATAGTCGTGTTTATATATATTAGTGGAATAAGACTCAAATTAGATTTAGTTAAACTATAAATATTAAGCTCCAATGCTTGGAATATCAACATTAATATAATTGAATATCCAACCATCTTATTTTGTCCTCTACGATTAAAAGAACCACAAATTAAAAACATAACCGCAAATAAAGCAAATAACAAACTATAAAAAGGTTGGGTTAATCTCTTATGTCCTTCGACCCTAAACTCTCTAAGTAATTTTGGAGTTAAACCATCTTCCTCTTTCATTGTGAATAATTCATTTAATGGTCGTTCATCCTCATCTACAAATCTTTTCCTACCTTTATTATCAATCTTACCAAAATCAATAATATATCTATCAAACGATAATATTGAAAACTGACCAGACCCATCTTCTTTAATCTCTTGGCGGCTACCATTAATTAAAATGATTCTAGGTCCTTCTTTGGTGTGAATTATTTTACCATTCTCTGCTGTAAAGGTAACTTTTATCTTAGGACTTCGTTCATCATTAATCAAAACATCTGATAATTCACCAGTTTTTGTAGCTTTTGAAACAAAGGCTGTAAAATGTGGCATTAAATGAGTAAACTCACCTTCTTTTAACATTAAATGAGAAAAGTCGTTTTTAATACTCCATTTTAGAGTTTTAAAATCCCTCTCTGCTACAGGAGAAACAAACACATTAAGTATTAAACAGCAAAAAGCCACCATTACCGCAAACATACAAGCTGGTTTTGCTAACTGCCAATGACTAAGCCCTGCCGCTTTCATAACCAACAATTCTCTATCAGTAATCAGTCTATTATAGGTAAACAAACTCGCTGCAAAAACAGAAATAGGAGCTAAAACAGTAACAAATCTAGGGATTTTTAATAAAAGAAGTTTAAAGAATATACCAATTGATAACCCTTTATTTAATACCATTTCTATAAGTCTGAGCGATTGGGTTAATAGCAAAATAGCTATCAATACTCCAGTAACCATCAAAAAACCAATAAAAATCTGTTTTATTATATATTTGTTAATTTCATTCATAACCAAGGATTATAATATATTATTTTTAATTAGAAACCAATATTGTCTATATATCACAATAATGCAACAAAATTCTTAATTTTTCTTTGCTAAAGGATGAAAATTATTAACTGTATTTTCAAGTCTCTCATTCATGATATGAGTATATATCTCAGTGGTTGTAATATCAGCATGTCCAAGCATTTGCTGTACAGACCTTAGATTCGCATCTCTTGCTACCAATAAGCTAGCAAAACTATGTCTTAAAACATGGGGTGAAACTTTACTAATTGGAATACCACAATTGCCAGCAATTTTTTTAATATTTTTATAAATTGCATCTCTAGTTATATGTCCAGAAGTTGAAAAAGAAGGAAAAAACCATTGTGATTCTCTTTTTTTGCAAAAAACATCTCTAATCTTACTATAAGACTTAATGGCCTCAATAGCTCTTTCGCTAATTGGTATCAATCTCTCTTTGTTACCCTTACCCCTAACCAGAATATATTTCTGCTGAATATTTACATTGGTGTTTTTAAGTTCCACCAATTCCGAAACTCTAACTCCTGTAGCATATAATATTTCTAACATCACCCAAAGCCTAACCGAATAAAACTCTGTATCAGACTTAACCTCATTAATTAAAAGCATAATATCGTCTTCAGATAAATATTTAGGT
>DHQH01000003.1:0-5160 GCA_002410125.1 Alphaproteobacteria bacterium UBA5343 | reverse complement strand
AATTTAGGCAGGGACTTTCCTATTTTTGGGGCATCAACCGATTCGGCAGGATTTTTTGATATTTCATTTTCAGAATATAAAAACTTAAAAAACTCTTTAATAGAAGATAATTTCCTAGCTTGAGTTCTAGGAGACATCCCTTTAGAATTTAAAAAACTCATAAAGTCTCTAATATCATCTTTTCTATATCTAAGTATTTTCTTTTCACGAAATTCTACAAACTGCAATATATCTAATTTATAAGCCTGAACGGTTTTTTCACTAGCTCCTCTTTCAGCTATCATCATCTCCAAAAAAGAGTTCAAAAACCCCAACATTTATATTTCCATTTTATAAATTAGATATTCCACAGTAAAATCTCTAGCAAATTCTTCAAAGCCATTTTCTTCCAAAATTTTTAATGCCTTCAAAAGGTTATGAAAATTAACTCTTTCAGGAAAGTTTTGACCAATCAATGTCAAAGCATATAATAAATTTTCACCTTTTGATTCGTAGCCCTCTTTACTAAGATATGGATAATAATATCCAGCTTCTTCGTTTCTAATTCTAGTATCTTTAAATTTATCCCACAGCTCATAATCATAATCAACATAAAGCACATCGAAAAATGCTAAAACTTCAACAATATTTACTTGTTTTAGGTTTTTTAAATATCCGTTATCTTTAGTCTTTAAATATAATATTGGAGCCATTTTTTGTTTTGATTTATCATCAGCATTCATATACCAATCAAAAACCTTGCCCATCAAATCATTTTTGATAAAATCTTTAATTCCTAGCTCTTCGTTTTCTTTCTTTATTATTTCATCTGTAACAGGCATTAATGCCTCTTCAATCGCAGATAATTTAGCATTTCCAGCTATTTCATATTCACCATTTTCTAAAATATTTTTTACAATATTTATAAAACTATCTGGATTCTCACTGTTTTGATGTTCTTCTTTGTAAATTTCAAAAGCTAAACTTGCTTTGTTCTTCTCACCTTTTTTTATTTTGCAAAAAATATCTAACTGCGCGAAATAGATGCTATTTTTTTCTATACCATCACAATGTTTCTCAAAATGTCCTAATTTTATATCATTATCAATTTTTAGTTTTAATAAAACAGGAGATAACCTATCATCTCTAATCTTATCTAAAATATTAGCTACATCTTTATAATTTCCAGATTTGTATAAATTATGAAGTCTTGTAAATAAAAAAGCCCCATTATATCCGATTCCCTCAGGAGGAGCTGCCTTGGTTCTAAGCAACTTACTTTTTAACTCATTAAAGGTTTTTGATTTATCATTTATCGGTAAATTTCTTATATAATATGTGATATTATCAAATGAAGAACTCCTATCCCAAATATCAGTAAATATTTCGTCATTATAATCACCCTCAGAATCAAGATCTATAAATGACAAATCAGATACCTCAACCTTAGAAGCATAAGCTCCAGTTGAAATAAAAATCGATATAAACAATAAAATTAGAGTTTTTTTCATCAAAAACACCTATTTATTTAATAATTTTATCTATTGGTATCTCTTTAATAACTTCTACACTATTAGCAGGAGCTTCCCACATAGCAAGGAAAATGAAAACAGCAATCACTGCGATAGCAGAAACATAATATAAATTTTTTGGACTTTTTCTACGCATAATGTAACCTTTTGTAAAATTTTTTTGATTAAAATGAATTATAAATTAAAATTTAAAAAAATATAGATATATTATAAAAGATAATGAATAAGTTTATAAATAAAAGATAAAAATGGGGAAATTTTTTGAAGATAGATAAAATAATCATGCTAGTAGGTATGATGGGAAGTGGAAAATCCTCTGTTGGTCGCAAACTCTCACAAAAACTAAACTTGCCTTTTGTTGATGGAGATGTAGAATTAGAAAAATCAGCGGGATGTTCAATAAATGAGATTTTTAATTATTACGGAGAAGAAGCCTTAAGAGATGGTGAGAGAAAAGTTATGAAGCGTCTTTTAAATGGTAATATTTGTCTTTTAGCCTCAGGTGGAGGAGCTTATATTGATAGTGAAACCAGAAAATTATCAAAACAAAAAGCTATCACAATCTGGCTAAAGGCTGACATTGACACTCTTTATGATAGAACTAAGGGCAGAAGCAGAAGACCAGAGTTAAACGGTGTAGATTTAGAAAATAAATTAAAAGAATATGTTGATGAAAGATATAAAATTTATGCTGAAGCTGATTTAACGGTTGAAACTGTTACAGAAAATGTTAAAGAAACTGTAGACAGAGTATATAAAGAATTAAAAAAATATTTAGAAAGGTAAAATCAAGGTAAAACCCATGTGGATTTCAATAATTTGTATTATAATATTATTAATATTAGCCGCTTTTTTCTCAGGCTCAGAAACAGCCATCACTGCCGCATCTCCAGCTTTTATGCATGAAAAAGAAAAAGGCGAAGGTGATAACAATGCTAAAAAAATCAACAAACTTAATAAAGACCAAGAAAAATTAATAGGCTCAATTTTACTTGGTAATAATGTTGTAAATATTTTAGCAACCTCACTTTCAACTAGTGTTTTAATAGGACTATTTGGGGCCAAAGGTGTGGCTTATGCGACCTTTACAATGACGATTCTAATATTAGTTTTTGCGGATATTTTGCCAAAAACCTATGCTATTAGGAACGCTAATAAAATGGCACTAAGATTTGCCCCAGCCATAGCTTTTGCAGTTTATATTTTCTCTCCTTTTGTATCAGTATTACAATGGATTGTAAAAAACACTCTTAAATTATTTAAAATAAACAATAGCTCTATCATCACCAGAGATGCTCTAATTGCAGAACTAAGAGGTGCTATCACTATGCAAGATAGTAAAAACATCAAACAAGAAAAAGACATGTTAAAATCAGTTTTAGATTTAGAAGATTTAGATGTTTATGATGTTATGAATCATAGAAAAAATCTATTTTCTATCAACATTGATACTCCAATTAAAAAAATAGTAGAAACCGTAACTAACAGCCCATATTCAAGAGTTCCCCTTTGGAAAGAAAGACCAGAAAATATAGTAGGGGTAGTAAGAACCAGAACTCTATTACAAGCAGCCGTTGAGTGTGCAGGTGATTATAAAAAACTAGATCTAGAGGAACTTATCACTAAACCTTGGTTTATCTTAGAGACAACTTCTCTAAAAGACCAACTCCAAGCCTTTAGAACTAAAAGAGAGCATTTTGCAATCGTTGTTGATGAATATGGTGTATTGCAAGGTATTGTAACTCTAGAAGATGTTTTAGAAGAAATTGTTGGTGATATTAATGACGAAACCGATATTTTCCAATCAACAGATGTTATTGGCATCAAAGAAGAGGAAGCTGGTTCTTACATGATAGATGGACAAGTAACAATTAGAGACCTAAACAGAAAGCTAGATTGGGATATTGATGATGAGCAAGCTGCAACTATTGCAGGCTATGTAATTCATTCAGCAGAAACTATTCCAACCACAGGTCAAAAATTTGTTTTTGATAATTATGAATTTGAAATCTTGCAAAGAAAGAGAAATCAGATTACAACTCTAAGAGCAAGAAAGTTAGTAGAGAAAGGGTAAACATAATGTTTAGTGAGGTTAAAAACCGAAAACCGGTTCATGATAGAGAAATCAAATGCTATGGCTATGAAAGAGAAGATGGTTTATGGGATATAGAAGGTTTTCTAATTGATGCCAGGCATTATGATTTTGCTTATACCGATAGGGGTGTTGTTAAAAGCGGTGAAATTTATCATGAAATGGGAGTTAGGTTGACTATAGACAATGATATGTATATAAAATCTATAGAAACATTTATTGAGCATGCTCCATTCAATATCTGTCCAGGAGCGATGGTTGGTTTTCAAAAATTAAAAGGAATGCAAATCAGATCAGGATTTAAAAGAAAGGTTACAGAAGCATTAAATGGTATTTGTGGTTGTACTCACTTAAAAGAACTGGTTTTTGCACTAAGCACAGTCGCATTCCAAACAGTATTAAAAAAATGGCATCAAGAAGATGTAAAAGAAGCCAGAAAACCTTTAATAAACACCTGTTATGCATTTGACAACAAAAAGGAAGTTGTTAAAAATTATTTCCCAGAGCTATATGAAGGAGAATAAATTTATACTTTAAAGGGACATTTACTACATATATCTCCATGACCAGAAATATTATGCCCATCAGCAGTAGATGCCTCTCTAAAATAATTAAGTAAGAAGACCCTAACTGCACATGTTAAACCAAAACATTTAGGTTTATTTTTTTCAATTAGAGATAATAGATCATTTTTTGAGGAGTTTTCAATAGAACACACTTCGTCAATTGCTTCCCATTCGCATTTAGAAAGTCTCATACTAGTTCTTCTTTTATTGATAAAGATTATTTTATTTTGTAATTTATGCATAGTTCCTCTTCATATGATGATTATCTACAAAAGGAAATATAAATATAAAAAAATAAAAAATCAACTGAAAAATTGTAAAACATTAACAATAGACAACCAAAAGTAAGTGAAAATGAAAACAAGATCAAAATATTTCAACCCTCAAACCGAGGATGCAAGCCGAAAATGCGATCATCCAGGCTGTAATGAAAAAGGTGAATATAGGGCTCCAAAAAATAGAAGACTCAATGAGTATTATTGGTTTTGTTTAAAGCATGTTCGTGAATACAATAAAAATTGGAACTATTATTCTGGTATGAATGAGTTTGACATAGAAGATGAAATTCAAAAAGACACAGTATGGCAAAGAAAAACCAGAAGATTCGGTATTAATCCAGCATATTACAAAGCTTATATTGATCTAAATGATGGCTATGGTTTCTTTGATGGTGCAGAAAAAATAAAAGGTGATTCTAAGTCTTCAAATATCAGTTATGCACCCGATGTTGCAAAAGCTATGAAAATAATGGGTATGCGAAAACTCACAACCATAGACAAGCTAAAGAAAAGATATAAGGATTTGGTAAAAAAATATCACCCCGATGTAAATGGTGGAGATAAAGAGTCAGAAGAAAAATTCAAAAAAATTGGCGAGGCTTATCGCACCCTCCTCAAGATCTACGAATTATAAACAAACAATATCATTTTCAAGCCCTTTTTACTGGAATTGCTAGGGGATTTGAGAATATACAAATCAATGAATTGATTAA
>DHQH01000113.1:62416-68831 GCA_002410125.1 Alphaproteobacteria bacterium UBA5343 | reverse complement strand
TTAGAGAAAACTATCCATTGGTTCTAATCGATAAGGCTCTGTTAAGGCTGGTTCTTCTGCTCTTAAAGGTATCACCTTCTATAAAGTTATAAGATATGATTTTGATGTAAGTATTCTTTTTATCAGTAATAGAGTTCACAAAATTATCAATTTTTGTAATGATTGGAGTGGTCAGATTGGTAGAATCTGCATCAAATTTGATAATATTATAGTTTTCATCAATAGTGTTCTCAGCTATTGGAGTAGGAGTTTCTGCTATTAGTGGTTTAACAGATTCTGGTTTTGTCTCTGTCTTTGTTGGAGTGGGTGTTGCAGTAGGTTGTGTTGTAACAGGTGTTGGTTCGGCAACTGGTTTTGGGGATGCTTGAGTTGCAGGTACTATAGAGGTTGGTTTATCTTCTGTAGGAGCTGCAACAGGCTCTGCTATTGGTTTAGGTTCTGCAACTGGTTTTGGAGTTTCTTCAATCTTTGTTACTTTAACTATAGGTTTTGGCTGTTTGGCTTTTTGAGCTTTCTTTTTAGCTAGAGCTTTTTTTCTTCTAATTTCTTCTTTTTTCCATCTAGCATTTTCTTTTTTATCAAGACCTGGGAGTTTTAATTTTTTTTCTTTTGTTTGAGTTTGCTCAAGTTTTAGATTTTCGATAACACTATAGTCGATAATTACATCTTCTGTTTTAGGTTGGTTAGTCATTGTTTCAAAAGCATTAGCATTTAGGCTTGAAAGTAAGATAATAAAAGTGATTAATGCTAGTTGTTGTATTGATTTTGACAATGTATTTCCTCCAAAAAAGACTGATATATTAAAAACTTAAGGGGTTTTTATAGAAAATTCAACATATTCTTGCATATGAACTCTTTAATTTTTATTAAAGTTCTCGTCTTTTTTTCGATTGATTGTGGATTTCCGAATAGCTAAAAGATTCAGATATTAATTGCTATGCTATATTTTTAATTTTATTTAATTATCTTACACTCGAATAAAACTATTTAAACTTACTTTATTATAATTTGATATAAGTTTAGCTGTTTAATATGTCTTGAATTTTTGAATGTAATGGTTGGTTAGATGCTAAAATGTCACATGCATCAGCTAATTCAGTAAATTCGATCTCATTAGAATCCTTTTTATTGGCAATTGAAACACAACCACCAGCTTCTTTTACAATTAAATATCCAGCTGCGATGTCCCAAGATTTACCACCTCTAAACCAGCAACCATCAAGTTTACCACTTGCAACATAACATAAGTCTAAAGCACCAGAGCCTAAAACTCTAATACCGCCTGTGCTTTTAAGTATATTAGCATATCTTTTAATATGAGAAATCATATGTTGTTTTTCCCATTCAGGGTAAGTCCCCAAAACAGCATTACTTAGTTTTTTTTGCCCGGATACTCTTAATCTAGTATCAGATCTTTGTCCTGTTACATATGCACCTTTACCTTTTTCTGCATAAAATAATTCATCAGTTATAGGATTATAAACTACACCTTGCAAAATTTCGCCATTTTCTTCATAAGCAATCGAAATTGAGAAATAAGGAATAGATTTAATAAAGTTTGTTGAGCCATCAATTGGATCAATATGAAAAATTTTATCTTTAGTTTCCCCTTCAATTACACCTTGTTCTTCAGTAATAATTGTTGCCTCTGGTCTTGCATGTTGTAGTTCTTCAATAAGAATTTTTTCTGCATGAATATCTGCACTAGATACAAAATCAGCAGGTCCTTTGAGAGATACTTGTAGTCTTTCTACTTCATTAAAATCTCTAATTAGGTTTCTGCCAGCTTTTTTAGCAGCAGCAATCATTACATTTAGATTAGCAGATAAAGTTTTCATATTGTTATTATCCCTTCGCTCTTTCTACATAACTTGCTTCTTCTGGGTTTACTAATATTTTATCACCAGCATTAATAAATGGTGGAACCATAATTCTAACACCATTATCTAACATGGCTGGTTTGTTTGAAGAAGCAGCTGTTTGACCTTTTACAACAGGCTCAGTTTCTACTACTTCACAAGTTACTCTTTTTGGAAGAGTGATTGAAATTGGTTTTTCATTGATAATGCTTACTTGAACAGTCATACCATCTTGCAAGAAAGGAAGCGTATCACCTAATACTTCTGTTGACATTGGGAATTGGTCGTAAGTATCGCCATCCATTAAAGTTAACATATCGCCGTCTGTGAAAAGATACTGACAAGGCTTTTCTTCAACCATAACTTTTTCTACAGTGTCATCAGCTCTAAATCTTTCGTTTAATTTAGTGCCAGCTTCTACTTCTTTCATTTCAGCTTGGCAAAATGCACCACCTTTACCAGGTTTTACGTGATTAGTTTTTAAAACAGTCCAAATTCTATCTTGGTGTTCAATAACCATACCAGGTTTAATTTGATTACCTTTTATTTTCATCATTATCTCCACAATGTTTTATAACTTTATATTTAAGACAGCTTCTAACAGTTTATCTTGATTAAATCAAGAAAAAACAATGTCATTTTTGAAAATTTTATTTAAAAACTAAAAAACATCCTTGCGATTTTTAAAAAATACTTTATAACTTTGTAAAACTAACGAATTTTATTTATATATTTTAAGAGTTTAAAAGAGAGGTGTTTTTTTATGAAAGAACTGCCTAAGACCAGCTTAGCAATCAAGGAATTAAAAGATGTAGTAGAGGCTATGTCTAATCTTGCTGTATCTAAAAAAAATGAAATTACAGCAAATATAGAAATTGCAGAAGATGAAAAAAAACAATTAAGAAAAAAATGTGATACACTTGACACTGCTAGCAAAGATATGATGGCAGGAATTGATAAAATGATTAACAAGTTAAATGAGATTGTAGTAGAAAATGGCAACAGTAACAATAACAATTAATTCAAGAAATTATGAAATTGCTTGTAAAGATGGGCAAGAAGGTAGAATTATGGAGCTAGGCAAGTTAATTAGCTCTAAAGCCAGTTCTCTTGGAAATTCTGTGCATATTGGCGAATCTTTATCATTAGTGATGACATCTCTAATCTTAGCAGATGAGTTAAGCGAAGTTAAAAACTCTAAAGGTGTAGTTGAAGTTCCTGTTGAGCAAAAAATGGATTTATCCGTTATTGATGAAAGTTTGAGTAAAGAATTATCAGAAGTATCAAATGCAATGAAGGGTATTGCAAGTGTGATTAAAAAAATGTAGGAGTGCTGTCTGGTGCGTGAGACTACAAATATTCCGCCGGACCGATGAATATCGCAAAGGGAACTGTCCCTGACAGAATCGTGGTTTTGTTATATGGTGCCCACCTAGTTAGTTAGGGTCTGCGAGAAATTATAAGTTAACGGCCAAGATGGCCTCCTTCTTCGTCTTTTGCACGAAATCACATCATCTTCATCGGTAAATGAGAAGACCCAAGTACTATTTGTACTAGGATTTCTAATTTCCTTGAAGCTAATGCACCTTCGCACAAAATTCTTCGAAGGTATAATTTAATACTCATCGTTATGAGTTTGAAAGTGAATTGAAAAGTGAAATTACTTTATTGTGGTGATGTCGTCGGCAGATCTGGTAGAGATGCAGTTCTAAAATATATCCCAAAACTTAAAAAAGAAGAAAATCTTGATTTCATTATTGTAAATGCAGAAAATGCAGCTCATGGTTTTGGAGTTAATCCAGATATTTGTAAGCAATTTTTTGATATTGGAATTGATATGATTGTTACAGGTAATCATGCTTTTCGTCAGAAAAATCTTATGGGTTATTTAAATGAAGAAAAAAGAATCATCCGTCCATATAATTTTCCAGAAGAATTAGCTGGTAAAGGTTATCATATTTGTGAACTTCCTAATGGTAAGAAAATTTTAGTTGCTCAATTTTTAGGTAGGAAATGTATGGATGTGACTGTAGATTGTCCGTTTAGAAAAGCTGCTAAACTTTTTACTCAATATAATTTTGGTAAAAATATTGATTATATATTTGTTGATATCCATGCGGAGCTAACCTCTGAAAAAATGGCTTTTGGGCAATTTTGTGATGGTTATGCTTCAATTGTTGCTGGATCTCACACCCATATTCCAACAGCGGATTTACAGATTTTTGATAAAGGTACAGCCTATATCACAGATGTGGGGATGTGTGGGGATTATAATTCAGTGATTGGGAATGATAAACAAGAGCCAATTTCTAGATTTGTGAATTGTATAAATAAGGATAGATATAAACCAGCCACAGGAGAGGGAACTCTTTGTGGAGTTATCTTTGAGTTGGATGATGATAGTGGGAAAGCTGTGGGGATGAGGCAGGTGAAGTTGGGTGGTAGTTTATTGTAATCCCCTTAATCTTCGTCTTTTGCACCACTAATCGTGATTTTACTTTTCTTAAATCACTTCTATTTGCACAAAATCCTTCAGACCCAACTTATTGGGAGTTAGAGGTGAAATTTTGATAGATTTTTATTTTAAATAAAAAAAGCCTCCCAAAAATTGGAAGGCAGGTTAGTAACTAAATTTTTCTTAATTTACACCGTGAATGCCTAAAAATCTTGCATCTCCTTGGGTGTCGCAGGTTGAAAAGTCGGTGTGTATTGCCAGTTTCTCAGCTGCGGTTAATTCTTCGGGATTTTTCATGTGAGTTGGAAGCTCAGGTCCGAAAGTTTTTACTTCTTTTGTTTCACTTTTTTGAGTTGTCATTTTGATAAGTTTTAAAAAGGTTAATATTATGAAATTTAACTCTATATTTAGTTCTACAATATTCTACTTAATACTCTATCTAATACTCTATCTAATACTATATTTAATATCTGGCATAATATAATGCGATGGGATTAATTTAGGGGTATTTAATTTATAAAGTCAATAAGTTTTTTAGCAATTTTGTATAAAATTTCATACATAAAAAAAACTCTACCAAATCTTGGTAGAGTTTTTCTTTTTATTTTTAAATGGTTAAACTTCTTTTTGTCTTAAGCTACGAGTTCTCCTGTCATGAATATCTCCATTTCTTCAAAGGTCTCAAGGGCGACACCTTGAGCATTGAAGAGACCTGTTAAGGCAATCAGGGTGATTTCGTATTCATCTATTAACTCTTGGTCGTAAAGACCAGCAGCTTCTAGAATAAGTTTTTGGCAAGAAAGGTCTTGTAGTTTTTCAAACAAACTTTCAACTCTTTCTCGCAGGAACATGTTTTCTTTCTTCATTTTCTCTAGTAAAAACTGACTTTCTTCATTTTCCCAAGTAAGCCTTTCTTCTAAAGCTGATAAAGAAGTGAATCCTTCTTCCGTTGCAACATTGATTGTTATACCGGGTTTAACACCTGGTAAATAATTAATTTTAGCCATAATCGTTGATTTTATGGGTTAATAAAAAAGAAATTATATATATGTCGTGAAAAATTATACTCTAAGGTAATAAAAGTTAATCTGTAAATGTCATAATAAGTTATGCAATTTTCATTCTATTAGTTTTGTTTAAACAAACAAGGATTTAAGTTGAAAAAATAAAAAACTGTTGAAAAAGTTTTATTGATATAATAAAAGAAGTGTAAATGAATTTATTAAGATTTTAAGGAGAGATGAGAAATGGCAGGCCATTCGAAGTTTAAAAACATTATGCATAGAAAAGGTGCTCAAGATAGAAAAAGAGCAAAAGTTTTTTCAAAATTAGCAAAAGAAATTACTGTTGCTGCAAAATCTGGTATGCCTGATCCTGAAAAAAATGCTAAGCTTAGACTTGCTATTCAAGCTGCAAGAGCTGACAATATGCCTAAAGATAATATCGATAGAGCTATTAAAAAAGGTGACCCATCTCAAGGTGGTGAAGATTATTTTGAAATGAGATATGAAGGTTATGGTCCTCACAATATCGCAATCATTGTAGAAGCTCTAACCGATAATAAAAACAGAACAGCTGCAACAGTTCGCTCTACCTTTAGTAAATATGGTGGAAATCTTGGCGAAACAAATTCTGTGGCATTTAACTTTGAGCGAATCGGCTATATTGAATATCCTGTTGCAACAGCAGATGGTGATGCTATGTTTGAAGCTGCATTAGAAGCTGGTGCTAATGATGTGGTTAGTGAAGAAGAAACTCACGAAATTGAAACTCTTCCAGATGATTTGGGTACAGTTACAGAAGTTCTAGAAAAACAATTTGGAACTCCTTCAGCTTCAAGACTTGATTGGAAAGCGTTAAATGAAGTAAGCTTAGATAAAGAAAAGGCTGAAAAATTTATGACATTCTTAGATGTGCTAGAAGATGATGATGATGTACAAAGGGTATATCATAATGCTGATATATCTGATGACATTCTTGAACAATTAGGATAAATAATAGAATTAATTATTGTTGTTGAGTTTTGTATTGTTGGAGGTTTGATGATAATTTTAGGTATAGATCCAGGGCTTAGAACCACCGGTTGGGGAGTTATCGAAAC
>DHQH01000113.1:54045-62227 GCA_002410125.1 Alphaproteobacteria bacterium UBA5343 | reverse complement strand
GGGGAGTTATCGAAACTCAGTGTAATAAGCTTATCTATATCGCCGATGGAATTATTAAATCAAATGACAAAGCTAGTCTATCAGAAAGACTTACTGAAATTCATAATGGTTTGTTAGAGGTTATCAAAGAATATAAACCAGTTGAAGCCGCAATAGAAGAAACATTCTTAAATAAAAATCCTCTATCAACCATGAAACTATCACATGCCCGTGCAGCCGCAATGTTGGCCGCATCAGTAAGCGGTCTAAAAGTATCCGAATATTCAGCAAATAAAATCAAAAAAGCAGTAGTTGGTGTAGGGCATGCAGGTAAAGATCAAATTAGTGCTATGTTGAAGTTTTTATTACCGAAAGCTAAGCCAGTTAATGCAGATTCAGCAGATGCTTTAGCTGTTGCCATTACACATTCTCGCTATCTTTGATTCTAAATCTTCGTCTTTTTTGCCAAATCACATCAAATTTACGAATAATCCAAAACTCACTTAGGGAAGGCTAAGCTCAAGTTTCGTCTTTTCTTAATTTAATGCACCTTGTCAAAAAAATCCTTAAGATTGGGTAATGATAAAATATTTTGTTCTACTTTTATTCTTTTTACTTGCAATGTGTTTTTTTATATTATAGGCTTTAGATAAATGATGTTAGTAAGGGGTGTTTTTTTTATGATTGCGAAGTTAAAAGGAATAGTTGATGTTATTGGTGATGATTATGTAGTAATCGATGTGAATGGGGTTGGTTATTTAGTTTTTTGTTCTGTAAAGACCTTATCTCATATTCCAAGAGTTGGAGAATTTACATCATTATTTACAGAAACTATAGTTAGAGAAGATAGTATTACTTTATATGGATTTCTTAAAAAAGAAGAACAGGCTTGGTTTAATGCTCTTACTAAAGTTCAAGGGGTTGGAGTTAAGGCTGGTTTAGCGATTTTATCAGTTGCCACACCTTTCCAATTACAACAATCTATTATGGCGGGAGATAAAACAATTATCACTCAAGCCCATGGGGTAGGTCCAAAAGTTGCAACCCGTGTAGTTACAGAGATGAAGGATAAGGCTATTAAAATTCCTGTGACAAGTGAGGTTGAGGTAGTGGATAGTGAGACTGGTGAGATTACAGAGGTTAAACTAGTTGAGGCACAAGAAGCAGATGTATCAAGTGAGGATATTGATGGATTAAATGATGCGGTTTCAGCTCTTACTAATTTGGGCTATCAGAAGTTTGAAGCCTATAAAATGGTGAGTTCACTTGTATCAAAAAATAAAGATTTAAAAACAGAAAAATTAATCAAGCTTGCTTTGGTTGAATTTGCAAAAAGAGGGTAATGAATTATGATGGCTGATGATAGAATCATAGATGGTAAAAAACAAGTTGGAGATGAGATTGGTAATAATGCGATTAATAGTCTTCGTCCGCAAACTTTATCTGATTTTATCGGTCAGAGAATGGTTTGTGAAAATCTAAAAGTTTTTATTGAAGCAAGCAAAAAAAGAGAAGAAGCCTTAGATCATGTTTTATTATTTGGACCTCCTGGTCTTGGTAAAACAACTTTAGCACAAATTGTTGCAAAAGAATTAGGGGGTGGTTTTAGGGCGACTGCGGCTCCAATGATTACTAAGGCAGGTGATTTGGCGGCAATTCTTACTAATTTAGAAGAAAATGATGTTTTATTTATTGATGAAATTCATCGTTTAAACCCTGCGATTGAAGAAGTTTTATATTCGGCAATGGAAGACTTTCAACTGGATTTGATTATTGGGGAAGGGCCGTCTGCTAGGACTGTTAAAATTGATTTGCAACCTTTTACTCTTGTGGGGGCTACAACAAGATCTGGGCTTTTATCAACTCCACTTCGTGAGAGATTTGGTATTCCGCTTCGTATGGAATTTTATAATATTGATGAATTGGAAAAAATTGTTAATCGTGGGGCTTTGCTTTTAGGTCTTGATATAACAGAAAAAGGCGCGAAAGAAATTGCTAAAAGATCAAGGGGAACACCAAGGGTAGCAGGTAGACTTCTTAGAAGAGTTAGAGATTTTGCTTCTATGAGTGAAGATGGAATTGTGAGTGATAAATTAGCTGATGAGGCATTAAATAGGTTAGAAGTTGATAATTATGGTTTGGATGCGATGGACAGGAAATATCTATTATGTATTTTGAATAATTATGGTGGTGGTCCGGTTGGAGCTGATACTATCGCGGCGGCTTTATCTGAGGAAAGAGATACTATCGAAGAAGTGATAGAGCCATTTTTATTGCAACTTGGCTTTTTACAAAGAACTCCGAGGGGAAGGGTTATTTCAGATCTTGGGTGTAAGTATCTTGGGGTTGCTCATAAATCTAAGGGGAGGCAGATGGATTTGCTTGAAGAGTAATCTTCGTCTTTTGCACCACTAATTGCAAATTTTCAAATAAGTAAAAACTCACCTAAGAATTGCTAGGCTCAAGTTTTTACTTTTCTTAATTTGCTTCTATTGGCACAAAATCCATCAGATCCAACTTGATGTAAATTAAACTTTCGTCTTTTCCCTTAAATCGCATTTAATGCACCTCAAGAAAAAATTCTTCAGCTTTTTTGGTCGGTAGAGTAATCTTTGTTTTTTATGTATAAATAATCATTATTAAATTGCAGTAATTTTTGTATTGCTTTATGATGTCTTGAATTTAAAATTTAAGTCATTAGGAGAATTTAATGAGCGAAGTAATAGTGCCTGCAAGTGGTGAAATTAAAGGTAAAACACATATATATCCTGTAAGAGTGTTTTTTGAGGATACAGATGCTGGTGGAATAGTTTATTATGCGAATTATCTAAAATTTGCAGAGCGTGCAAGATCGGAATTTATTAGAGCTATTGGTTGGAATCAAAGAGAAAAATTACAGTCAGAAGAAAATATCGGTTTTGCAGTAAGACATTGTGAGGCTGATTATAAAGCATCTGCTAGGTTAGAAGATGTGATTTCGGTTCATACTAGGGTTACAAAATTAGGTGGTGCTTCAATGGTTATGAATCAAAGTTTTGTTAGAGATGGAAAAGAAATTGTAAATATTAATGTGAAGCTTGCATGTTTGGTTTTAGATGAAGGTGTTCCTGCTAGAATGCCTAAAGATTTATATGAAAAAGTAAAACAATATTTGTGATTTTTAACTTAATCTTATGACTCTTGATTATATATTATATTCAATTAGTTAATAGAAAAATATTATAGGTGAAGAAAAATGGAAACAGAAACTTTAGAATTAACAAGTCAAGTAGCAACTAGTTTGTCAGCTTGGGGTTTGTTTTTACAAGCAGATATCATTGTTAAATTTGTGATGATTGCATTAGTGGTAGCATCAATTTGTTCTTGGGCAATTATATTTGATAAAATTTCAGTATTAAAAATTGTTAAGTTAAAAACTAAGAAATTTGAAGAAAGATTTTGGTCAGGTGGTTCTTTGGATGAGCTTTTTGAATTTATCGGGTCAAAACCTACAAATCCGATGGCGGCTATTTTTACTTCAGCTATGAAAGAGTGGAAAAAAGCGAATATTACAAAAAATAGTAAGAGTGCAAAAGGGGCTAGAATTAGAGGTGTTTCTTTGCAACAAAGAATTGAAAAAGCTATGCAGATTACTCTTGATAGAGAGATTGATAGCTTAGAAAATAAATTAGGTTTTTTAGCTTCAACTGGTTCAGTTTCTCCATTTGTGGGATTATTTGGAACTGTTTGGGGGATTATGAATAGTTTCCACTCTATTGGTGCAATGCAAAATACATCACTTGCAATTGTAGCTCCTGGTATTGCGGAAGCTCTATTTGCGACGGCTCTTGGTTTGGTAGCTGCTATTCCTGCGGTTGTGGCTTATAATAAATTTTCAAGCGATATTGATAGATATGCGAAACAGTTAGAGAATTTCTCTGGTGAATTTGCAACAATTATGTCTCGTCAAATTGATGCAACAACTTCTGAATATGCAGGTGAATAAATATGGGTGCAGGTATTAAAAGAACAAGTTCTGGAGGTAAAGGGCGTCGTGCTATGAGTGAGATTAACATCACTCCGATGGTTGATGTTATGCTTGTTTTGCTTGTTATATTTATGGTTACAGCTCCGCTTTTAACATCTGGTATTCCTCTTAATTTACCAAAAGCTAGTGGTAAGTCTTTTACTTCTGATGAGCATACATTAAATGTATCAGTTGATGCAGATGGTAAATATTATATTGGAGAATCAGAGGTTGATGAAGCAGCAATTATTCCAAAATTAATGGCGATGACTAAAAATAATCAGGATTTAGATGTTGTTATATCAGGTGATAAAGATGCTAGTTATGGTCGTGTGATTGTATTAATGGCGAAATTAAAATCTGCTGGTTTTACAAAAGTTGGTCTTAAAACAGAAGCTCCTAAGCAATAATAAAAGAGTTGTTGTATGAAAAAATATTGGTATAAAATTCCATTACATATAAGGAAGTCATTATTACTACATTTAATAGTGACTCTTTTGGGTGTGGTTGATTTGCCAAATTTATTTCATAGCAAACCAGAGATTGTTGATGTGCCAATTATTGTAGATTTAAAAAATGTAAAAATTAGTGCTACGACTAATCTTCCATCGAAATTAAAAATGGTCAAAGAAAAAGATCAAACCAGTTTGGATAAAAAGCTAGCTACCAAGCACAAAAAGAAAACCGTGAAGCAAGCAAATAAAGAAGTGGCAAAAAAACAAGCTGATGGTAAATCTTCTGATGCTGAGGATAGTAAAATAGAAAAAGTTAAGGAAAAGCCTAAGGGTGATTTTTTAGCTCAAGAAAAAAAGAAAAAGCAAACTAATTCGGATAAAAAGAAGAAAAAGAAAGAGCCCAAAAAAGAGAAAAAAGAAAGCAAAAAAACTCCTGAATTAAAGAAAGGTCTGAAGAGTTTACTGGCTTCAGTTGGTGATATTAGTAAGAATTTGGAACCTGAAAAAGATGTTGAGGAAGAAGTAGAAGAAACAACCGATGAAGTAACAAAAGAAGAAGCTGAAGATATGCAAAATCTTGGTGTTGAAGGTGGTGTAGGTGGTAGTTATTTTAGAGAGTTAACAATTTCTGAGCGAGATGCAATAGCAGGTAGGCTTAGGGAGTGTTGGAATGTGGATCCTGGAGCTCGCGGAATTGAAGATATGGTGGTTGAAGTTAGAGCTTATTTAAATAAAGATGCGACAGTTAAGAAAGTTGATATTTTAGATAAGTCTAGATATAAAAATGACCCATTCTTTAGATCTGTTGCAGAGAGTGCAAAAAGGGCGGTGTTTATATGTGCTCCATATTCATTGTTTGCTGAGCAATATAGTGATAAATATAATTTATGGAAAACAATATTGCTTAATTTTAATCCAGTTGATGGAAGTATTAAATAATTTAAGGTTTGTGAAATATGAAAAAAATAATATTAGCTTTGATCTTTGTGTTTTCGAGTGTTTTTAGTGCTAATGCAGAACTTAAAATTGATGTGGTTGGAGCTCAAAAAGACCCTATCCCACTAGCTATTCCAGATTTTGGAGGCGAATCTTATTCAACTCGTTCAATGGGGGATGATATTAGACATGTTATCATTTCAGATTTGGAGAGATCTGGGCTTTTCGCAGTGATTAATGATAATGCTTATATTCAAGAATTACCATCAATGACAGTGTTGCCAAATTTTATAGATTGGCAGGCAATTAATTCACAAGCTTTAATCCAAGCATATGTAAAAAATGCAGCAAATGATAAAGTAAGAGTGGAATTTAGACTTTGGGATGTGTTCACTTCATCACAACTTTCAGGACAAGCTTTTACTACAGAAAAAGATAATTGGCGAAGAATTGCTCATATAATTTCTGATGCAATATATGAAAGAATAACAGGGGAAAAAGGTTATTTTGATACAAGAGTGGTTTATATCGCAGAAACAGGTCCAAAAACAAAAAAGAAAAAAAGACTAGCAATAATGGATCAAGATGGTGAGAACCATAAATTTTTAACTAATGGAGAATCGCTAGTGTTAACTCCTCGTTTTTCTCCATCAATGCAAAAAATTACCTATCTTTCATATTATAATGATAATCCAAGAGTCTATGTGTTGGATATTGGAACAGGTCGTCAAGAAGTGTTAGGTGATTTCCCTGGTATGACATTTGCTCCAAGATTTTCACCAGATGGTAAAAAAGTTATAATGTCCATGGCTAATAAAGGTAATTCAGAAATCTATGAAATGGATTTAACAACTAAAAAGCCGAAAAGATTAACATCTCATCCAGCAATTGATACATCACCATCATATTCTCCAGATGGAAAGAAAATTACCTTTAACTCAGATAGAGGTGGAAAACCACAAATTTATGTGATGAAAAGTAATGGTAAAAATGTTGAGAGAATCTCATTTGGATATGGTCGTTATATGACACCAGTTTGGTCACCTCGTGGAGACTATATTGCATTTACAAAAATATATAAAGGTAAGTTCTATATCGGAGTAATAAAACCAGATGGATCAGGTGAAAGATTGCTAACAGAAGGCTATCTAGTAGAAGGTCCAACTTGGGCACCAAATGGTCGAGTGCTAATGTATTATAGAGAAAATAAACCAAATAAATACGGCAAAGGTGGAGATGCAAAATTATTCTCAATTGATTTAACTGGTTACAATGAGAGACAGGTGGTGACACCAGTTGAGGCTTCAGACCCAGCCTGGAGCCCTTTATTGTAGATTCTAGGGGTAATTTTATTGTCGATTATATCGTCGTGTGGGAGTTACTACAAGTCCTCCATAATCTCCTAAAACTTACTCTCTATAATACAAAGAATAGTATATAACAGTTTTAGTGGAAGTTATATAGAATAGAGTGGTTAAATGCCTAAAACTAATTTTCTATAAATAGTTTATCTCTTTAAAGAAAAAATTAGTAATTGTGATTATATATGTAATAGATATTGAAATATTATATATATGATATATATTTTATATGTTCGAACATTTATAAAGTTGTATTATTAAACGGCTTTAAAAAAAATAATAATATTATCCTTAAGGAGATTAAAATGAAAAAATTACTTTCAGTTGTGTTCTGTTTAGCACTTCTTTCTGGTTGTGCAGGATCTGATGGATCTGGTTTATCACTTTTCGGTGGTAGTGTCGTTCCTGGTGAAGCTAGTGACTTTATCGCAAATTCTCAAGATAGAGTATTCTTTAGCTTTAACTCAGCAAGACTTGATAGCGAAGCAGTTGATGCTTTAGAAGAACAAGCCGAATGGCTTAAAAAGTATGACACAAAAAATGTTGTATTAGAAGGTCATTGTGATGAAAGAGGTACAAGAGAATATAACTTAGCATTAGGTGAAAGAAGAGCTAATGCTGCTAAACAATTCTTAGTTTCTCAAGGTGTAGAATCTAGTAGAATTAAAGTTATTTCTTATGGTAAAGAAAAACCTGCTGTTATGGGTTCAAACGAATCTGCTTGGTCTCAAAACAGAAGAGCTGTTACAGTTATCAAATAATGATAACTTCTGTTATCTAACAGAAAATATTTTAAGAATGCCTATCATTTTTCTTGATGATAGGCATTTTTTCTACTAGAGTTTAGAAGTATATTTATTGATGATTTAAGAGGGATGGTTTGGTTATGAAAAAATTTATTGCTTTGATGATTTGTGTTTGCTGTGCATCAAATGTATTTGCTGGAGATTTGGAAGATAAAGTTTCTAAGTTAGAAGATGAGCTTAGAATTATTCAAAGAAAAGTTTATCGCGGCGAGTTAGAAGGTAAGGCAATTACTGGTAGTGGTGCAGTTAGCCAAGTTTCTTCAAATACCCAAGTTAGAATTGGGGATTTGGAAGAGCAGGTTAGAAATGTAAATGGTAGAATGGAAGAGTTAGAGCATAAATTTAATAGCATTAATAAAAAACTAGATTTAATTAATAAGGATATTAGTTTTAGAATCGAATCAATTGAGAATGGCAAATCTGTAGCTCCTAAAAATGAGAAAGAAACAAAAGATAAAAAAACAGAAAAACCAGCAAAAAAAGAAGTATCAAAAACTCAATCCGTAAAAGAGATTTATGATAATGCATATAAATCTTTAAAATCAGAAAAATATGAAGAAGCAGAGCAAGGATTTAAAAGAATATTAGCTGATTTTGCAAAGGAGAAATTAGCTGGTAATGCTGCATATTGGTTGGGTG
>DHQH01000113.1:42986-53830 GCA_002410125.1 Alphaproteobacteria bacterium UBA5343 | reverse complement strand
ATTTGGGTGAGACTTATTATGTGAGAGAAGATTATGAAAGATCTGCTGTGGCTTTTGCTAATTGTTATGAAAATTATAAAACGGGGGCAAAGGGTGATGGTTGTCTTTTAAAACTTGGTATTTCGATGAAAAACATTAAAAAGACAGAAGAGGCTTGTATTGCTTTTAAAAGCCTAAAAGATGAATTTCCTAAAGCTAATAAATCACTTTTAGATCGTGCAGATAATGAAGCAAAAAAACTTAAATGTAAGTAAGGTTGATGAATAATTTTAAACTCAAAATTTTTGATAAATTTGATGAATTATTAGCGGAAAGTAATTCAAGGATTGCTGTTGGGGTGTCAGGTGGTGCTGATAGTTTGGCTCTTGTTATTTTAGCTAAAGAATGGGCTGATAAGAATGATAAAGAAGTTATAGCAATTACGGTTGATCATAATTTAAGGAAAGAATCTGCAAAAGAGGCTTGGCAGGTTGGAAAATGGCTTGATAAATATGAGATTAGCCATGTTGTTTTGAAATGGGAACATGAAAAAGAAATCAAAAATATTGAAGAAGATGCAAGATTTGCTAGATATGAATTAATTGAAGAATTTACTGTAAATGAAGGAATAGAAGATGTTTTGATTGGACATCATAAAAATGATCAGGCTGAAACATTTTTGATGAGGTTGCAAAGAGGTAGTGGGATTGATGGTCTTTCTTGTATGAGTGAAAAAAGCAAGAGGGGAAGTATTAATTTAATCAGACCATTACTTGGTTTTAATAGAGAAGAAATCCAAGAATATCTTACATCAATTAATCAAGAATGGGTTGAGGACCCTCATAACGAATCTGATGACTTTTTAAGGGTTAGGGTGAGAAAAATTTTACCAATACTTGA
Organism: Alphaproteobacteria bacterium UBA5343; assembly: GCA_002410125.1. GTDB lineage: Bacteria > Pseudomonadota > Alphaproteobacteria > RF32 > UBA5343 > UBA5343. The sequence continues at coordinate 52,951 of DHQH01000113.1, read as the reverse complement.
AAAAGAATTAGGTTTGTCAATTGAGGTGTTATCAGATACGGCTAGTCATATGCAAAGAGCTAGAAATTATTTTGATGATAAGGTTGCAAAGATTTTTAAGAATAATGTTAAGATTGATGAGTTTGGATTTATCACCATAGCTCCAAAATTGATTAAAGATTTGGATGATGAATTAGGGTTTAGATTATTAGTTAAAATTTTTAATATAGTTAGTGGTGGAATTTATCCTCCGAGGTTTAAAAGATTAGAACGTTTTTTTTCTGATATTAAAAATGAAAATCAATTTAACAAGCAGACATTTGCCGGATGTAATGTTTTTTATAAAAGTGGGGTTTATCATTTTGTAAGAGAGATCGCGAATATAAAAAGTGCTAGAATTGTTGCAAATAAGATGATTTTTGATAATCGTATTAGTTTATATTTTAATGATGGGTTTGAAGATTGTGAGGTTTCTATTTTAGGGGATAGTGGTTGGAAATATATGACTTCGTTGAATAGTAAATATAAAAATATTAAACTTGATTATGATAGGAAAGTTAATTTGGTTTGTGTTAAGAAAAAGAATAAAATTATAGAAGTGCCTTATCTTGAATATTGTGATGGCAAAGAAGTTATTAAAGAAATAAAGATTGTTAGCTCTTGCTAATGTGTTAGTTACTGCCTATATAAGGTATAAAGGCAAAATATAAAGGAATATCTAGATGAAAAAGAATCCACAAAATAACTCAAAAAATATGATTATTTGGTTTGTGATTGGGATATTGATTTTTTCGATTTTCAATATGATAGACGAAGGTGCTAAAAAAGCTAATATGAATGAGTTTGCTTATTCTGAATTTATGAATAAGGTTGAAGCTGGAGAGGTTAGTTCGGTAGTTATAAAGGGGGCTGATGTTATTGGTGAGACCACTGATGGACAAGAGTTTTATTTATACACTCCTTATGATCCAGAAATGGTTAAAGGGCTTAGAGATAATAATGTAAGAGTTGAAGCAAAACCTATGGAAGATGGAAGTAATAGTTTTTGGGGGGCTATTGTTTCTTGGATGCCTATGATACTTCTTTTAGGAGTTTGGATTTTCTTTATGAAACAAATGAGTTCTAGTAATGGTAAGGCTATGAGTTTTGGTAAGTCAAAAGCAAGATTATTAGATAGCAAAAAGAAAGTTACTTTTGATGATGTTGCTGGTTGTGATGAAGCAAAAGAAGATTTGGTTGAGATAATTGACTTTTTAAAAGAGCCTCAAAAATTCCAAAGACTAGGTGGTAAAATTCCAAAAGGTGTATTACTTGTTGGACCTCCAGGAACTGGTAAAACTTTGATCGCAAAAGCAGTAGCAGGGGAAGCTGATGTTCCTTTCTTTACAATTTCTGGTTCTGACTTTGTGGAAATGTTTGTTGGTGTTGGTGCATCAAGGGTTAGAGATATGTTTGGACAAGCAAAAAAACATTCTCCTTGTATTGTGTTTATTGATGAGATCGATGCTGTTGGTCGTCACCGTGGAGCTGGACTTGGAGGGGGTAATGATGAGAGAGAGCAAACCCTAAATCAGTTATTAGTTGAAATGGATGGTTTTGAAGAAAATCAAGGTATAATTTTAATTGCAGCAACTAATAGACCAGATGTGTTAGATCCCGCATTACTTCGCCCAGGTAGATTTGATAGGCAGGTAACAGTTGGAAATCCTGATATTAAGGGTCGTGAAGAAATCTTAGCAGTACATGTAAAAAAAGTACCTCTTGCTCCAAATGTAGATTTATCTGTAGTAGCCCGTGGAACACCTGGTTTTTCTGGAGCAGATTTAGCCAATCTTGTAAATGAAGCAGCATTACTTGCAGCAAGAAGAAATAAAAGAATGGTAACATCAAAAGAATTTGACTATGCCAAAGATAAAGTGATGATGGGTGCTGAGAGAAGATCTATGGCAATGGATGAAGATGAGAAAAAACTCACAGCATATCATGAGGCCGGTCATGCAATTTGTGGGCTTCATGTGAAAGAAACAGATCCTATACATAAAGCAACAATTATTCCTCGTGGTCGTGCTTTAGGTATGGTTCAACAATTACCTAAAAAAGATCAATATTCATATTCTAAACGAAAAATGTTATCTCGTCTTGTGATTATGATGGGTGGTAGAGTTGCAGAAGAGCTAAAGTTTGGTAAGGATAAAGTAACCTCAGGTGCATCATCAGATATTCAGGCTGCAACAAATCTTGTTCGCTCAATGGTAACCCAATGGGGAATGAGTGATAAATTAGGCACAATGTCTTATGCCGAAGATGAAGGTGAAGTATTTTTGGGTAAATCAGTAACTAAACATAAAAATATGTCTGATGAAACAGCCAAACTAGTTGATAGTGAAATGAGACAATTAATTGATGATTCCTATAAAAAGGCTAAAGATATTCTAACTAAATATAATAATGAATTAGAAAATCTAGCCCAAGGTCTAATAGAATATGAAACCCTAACCGGTGATGAAATTAAGCGAGTTATTAAAGGTGAGAAGTTGGATCAAAACCGAGACCGCCCAATTGTAGAACCAGATCGCACCTCCGTACCCGTTTTTGAGTGATTCTAAAAGTATCTGTGTCGTTATTTTATTAACTCGTGTACACATCGTAATAAAATTCCTAACATCTATCTCTTATAATACACTCAAAATAGTGGCAAGGGTTGAGGGTTATTATAGACTATAATACAAAGATAGTGTTTTTGAATAGTTCTATGGTTACTTGTAGTGCTAAAGTTTGAATGTGGATAATGTAGCAATTTTTTACTCTGTTAACATTTTGTAAGAAAGTTTGAACTGGGTTTTACATTAATTTTAATGATTATTTCTAATTTCCCTTTTATGTTAATAGTCAAATATTAATAGATCATAGGGAAAATAATGGCTAGACAATTATTTGGTACTGATGGAATTAGAGGTAAAGCTAATACCTATCCAATGACTGCTGAAATGGCAATGAAACTTGGTATTGCAGCAGGTAGTTATTTTAAAAAAGAGGGTTATCGTAACAAGATAGTAGTTAGTAAAGATACTAGATTGTCTGGTTATATGATTGAATCTGCAATTGTGGCAGGTTTTACTGCAGTTGGTATGGATGTTTTAATTACAGGTCCAATGCCAACTCCATCTGTTTCTATGGTTGTTAAATCTATGAGAGCTGATTTAGGGGTGATGATTTCTGCATCACATAATCCTTATTTTGATAATGGTATTAAGTTGTTTGGTCCTGATGGTTTCAAACTTTCTGATGAGGCTGAAGAAGATATTGAAAAGATGATGCTTGGTGATGTCAATCAATATCTAGTTGAATCTTATGATATTGGTAGAGCTAAGAGAATTGATGATGTGTTTGGTCGTTATATTATGTCAGTTAAGTCTTCATTGTCTGATGAAGTATCTTTAGATGGATTAAAAATTGTTTTAGATTGTGCAAATGGTGCAGCTTATAAAGTGGCTCCTATGGTATTAGAAGAATTAGGTGCAGAAGTCGTAACAATTGGTGTAAATCCAAATGGATATAATATCAATAAAGGGTGTGGAGCAACTGCGACTGATTTTATGTGTGAGGAAGTTGTAAAACATCAAGCTGATTTGGGACTTGCTCTTGATGGTGATGCAGATCGTTTAATTGTATGTGATGAAAATGGCAAAATGATTGATGGTGATCAGATTATTGCTTTAATTGCTACTCAAATGAAGCTAGAAAATAACTTAAAAGATAATACTGTTGTTGCGACTATCATGTCTAATATGGGTATGGAAAAATATCTTGAAAATAATGATATGAAGCTTGTTAGAACCAAAGTAGGGGATAGGTATGTTCTTGAGGCTATGAGAGAACATGGGTATAGTGTTGGTGGTGAGCAATCAGGTCATATCGTTTTATCTGATTTTGCATCAACAGGTGATGGTCTTTTAGCCGCATTACAAGTTTGTAAAGCTGTTCAATATAGTCCAAAATTTGCAAGTGAATTGTTAAATGTATTTACTCCAATGCCACAAAAAATGATAAATGTTAGATGTAAATCTCGAGAATGTTTAGTGAAAATTCTGGAAGATAAAAAAGTAGTAAAATCAATTGAAAAGAATGAAAAATTCTTAAAAAGTGATGGTAGAGTTGTGATTAGAAAATCTGGAACTGAACCTGTAGTGAGAGTGATGGCTGAGGGAATAGATGTAAAAAAAGTAGAAAAAGTAGTAGAATCGATAGCCAAAGAAATTGAATTGGTAAATGCGTCTATGTAAAGAATCGAAATAACTGAAATTTTTGTCATAAAATAGCTCGTTTTTTGTTTAAAAATGGGCTATTTTTAAAGTTTCTTATAGTTATATAAATTTCTTCTTGCAGTTACCTTAAAGAAGTACTAGAACTGTTAAGTAAAAAGTTTCGTAAAACTGGTGGCCTTGAGCCACTATTAATTTTTAATTTTAACAACAAAAAGGTGAAATAATACCATGACTCAATGGGTTTATACTTTCGGAGACGGCAAAGCTGAAGGCGATGCTAGTATGAAAAACCTTCTTGGTGGTAAAGGTGCTAACTTAGCAGAAATGAATAAAGTTGGTGTTCCTGTTCCTCCAGGATTTACTGTAACAACTGAAGTTTGTACACACTTTTATGCAAATGGAAAACAATATCCATCAGAATTAAAAGCACAAGTAGAAGCTGCTGTGAAAAATGTTGAAGATGTAATGGGTAAAAAATTCGGTGATGCTGAAAACCCTCTTCTTTTCTCTGTTCGTTCAGGTGCTAGAGTTTCTATGCCTGGTATGATGGACACAGTTCTTAACTTAGGTCTTAATGATGACACAGTGAAAGCTTTAGCTAAAGCTTCTGGTGATGAAAGATTTGCTTATGACTCTTATAGAAGATTCATTCAAATGTATTCTGATGTTGTGTTAGGTGCTGAACATCATGATTTTGAACATATCTTAGATGGTATGAAAACTGCTAAAGGTTACGAATCAGACTTAGATTTAACAGCTGAAGATCTTAAAGAATTAATCGCTAAATATAAAGAACTAGGTGTTAAAACTGGTAAAGTATTCCCTGAAAATCCTTGGGAACAATTGTGGGGTGGTATTGGTGCTGTGTTCCTTTCTTGGGAAACTCCTCGTGCTGACACATATAGAAAATTAAATAATATTCCTGGTGACTGGGGTACAGCTGTTAATGTTCAAGCTATGGTATTTGGTAATGCTGGTGACGATTGTGCTACTGGTGTTTGCTTTACTCGTGACCCATCAACTGGTGAAAATGTTTACTATGGTGAATATCTTGTAAATGCTCAAGGTGAAGATGTTGTGGCTGGTATCAGAACTCCTCAACCTATGGCTAAAGATGATTCAGGTATGCCTTCTTTAGAAGAAGTTATGCCTTCTATGTATAAAGAATTATGTGATATTCGTGAAAATCTTGAAAAACACTATACAGATATGCAAGATATGGAATTCACAATTGAACATGGCAAATTATGGATGCTTCAAACTCGTAATGGTAAAAGAACTGCTGCTGCAGCTCTAAAAATTGCTGTTGATATGGTTAATGAAGGTCTTATCTCTAAAGAAACTGCTGTTTGCAGAGTTGAGCCAGAACAATTAGATACTCTTTTACACCCAATGTTAGATCCAAAAGCAGAAAAAAATGTAATTGCTAAAGGTCTTCCTGCATCTCCTGGTGCTTCTGTTGGTAAAGCGGTTTTCTCTGCTGATGATGCTGAAGCATGGGTTTCAAAAGGTGAAAAAGTTATTCTTGTTCGTGTTGAAACATCTCCAGAAGATATTGGTGGTATGCATGCTGCAGAAGGTGTTGTAACTGCTAAAGGTGGTATGACTTCTCATGCTGCTGTGGTTGCTCGTGGTATGGGTACTCCATGTGTATCTGGTTCTAACGATATTAAAATTGACTATTCTAAAAAACAATTCTCAACAACTTCTGGTTCTGTAATCAAAGAAGGTGATTGGATTTCTTTAGATGGTGCTAAAGGTGAAATTATTGAAGGTGCTATGCCAACAGTTCAACCTGAACTTACAGGTAACTTTGGTAAATTAATGGCATGGGCAGATGAACTTAGAACTATGGAAGTTAGAGCAAATGCTGAAACTCCAACAGATGCTAAACAAGCTGTTGATTTTGGTGCTCAAGGTATTGGTCTTTGCAGAACAGAACATATGTTCTTTGATGCTGCAAGAATTCAAGATATGAGACAAATGATCTTAGCTCAAGATGTTGAAGGTAGAAAAGCAGCTTTAGCTAAACTTCTTCCATATCAAAGAGAAGATTTTACATCATTATTCAAAATTATGGCTGGTCTGCCAGTAACTGTTAGATTATTAGATCCACCATTACATGAGTTCTTACCTCACACAGAAGCAGAAATGAAAGAACTTGCTTCTCATATTGGTGTTTCTTTTGAATTTGTTAAAGAAAGAGCTGAAGCACTTCACGAATCTAACCCAATGTTAGGTCACCGTGGTTGTCGTCTTGCTGTTACATATCCAGAAATCTGTGAAATGCAAACAAGAGCAATCATCGAAGCTGCTGTAGAAGTTTCTAAAACAGCTGATAAACCAGTGGTTCCAGAAATTATGATTCCACTAGTTGGTAAAGTAAAAGAATTTGATATTCTTAAAGAAGTTGTTGATACAACAGCTAAAAAAGTATTTGAAGAAACAGGTACAACTTTAGAATATAAAGTTGGTACAATGATTGAGCTTCCAAGAGCTGCTCTTACAGCTGATGAAATCGCTAAAGGTGCAGAATTCTTCTCATTTGGTACAAATGACTTAACACAAACAACATTAGGTATGAGCCGTGATGATACTGGTGCAATCCTTGAAGAATATCGTTCAAAAGGTGTTTATGTAGCAGATCCATTCGCATCAATTGATGTTGATGGTGTTGGTCAATTAGTTGAAATGGGTTGTCAAAAAGGTCGAGCAACTCGTCCAGATATCAAATTAGGTATCTGTGGTGAGCATGGTGGTGATCCTGCATCAATCCAATTCTGCCAAAAAGTTGGCTTAACATATGTTTCTTGTTCACCATTCCGTGTGCCTATTGCTAGACTTGCCGCTGCTCAAGCTGCTGTTAAGCAAGCTGAATGTATGGCTAAAGGTGGATGTGGTTGTTGTTGTGACAAGAAAGCAAGTTAATTATTAATTCTAGGGGCGATTTTGTTGTTGATTATTTTGCTCAAGTACTAAATATGTACTAGTCGCAAACAATCTCCTAAAATTCGCCTCCTATAATGCAATAATTATAGAGTGACATTTTATAAAGAGAGTAGGGCTTGTTGGTCCTACTCTTTTTTTATTGGGGTAATAGATATTAGAGTTTGATTTTATAAATCATATGTTTATATTAGTAATTGGGTGAATTTTTCTAGAGGTTTTAAGTATATGAAAATTATTCAAGCAATGGGCGGTAAAAATGAAGGAGGAGCTGAGCTCTTCTTTGAGCGAATGGTTATTGCTTTTCATAAAAGAGGCATTGAACAAAAAATTCTGATCAGAAAAACTAAAAATAAAAATAGATTAAATAGGTTAGTTGAAGCTGGATTAGATGTGGTAGAGCTTCCTTTTTCAGGAATGCTCGATTTTACAACTAAGAAAAAATATAAAAAAATTATTCAAGAATTTAATCCTGATTGCACTCTTAATTATTTAAATCGTGCTACAATTGCTTGTCCAAAGATAAATGGTATTGCAAATTTTTCTAAAGTTGGTGGGTATTACGACAAGAAATATTATAAAAATATGGATAAAATTATTTGTAACACTCCTGATCTTGTTAAATTTTTTGAAGATAGTGGAGTTGTTTTAGATAAGTTGAAATATATTCCTAATTTTGTTGTTGAGAATGGAATTGAAGCTGTAAAAAAAGAAGATTATGATACTCCTGCAGATGCAAAAGTAATTTTTGGTTTAGGTAGACTTCATGTTAATAAAGCTTGGGATGTTTTAATAAAATCTTTTTCTAAAATAAAAGATAAAAATACCTATCTTTGGATTGGTGGAAATGGTCCAGAAGAGGAATATCTGAAATCTGTTGCAAAATCAGAGAATGTTGAAAATAGAGTTAAGTTTTTAGGTTGGGTTACCCAAAATGAAATTGGTAAGTTCTTTAAAGCTGTTGATTTTTATGTAGTACCTTCTCGTCATGAGCCATTTGGAAGTATTATTTTAGAAGGTTGGGCTTATCAGGTGCCAATGGTTTCTTCAAAATCTCAAGGTGGTGTTTTCTTAGTGGACAATGAGAAAAATGGTTTATTATATGAAATTGATGATGTTGAGGAGCTAACAGAAAAAATTGATTTATTGATGAGTGATAAAAATTTAGCTGATAAAATGGTAAAAAATGGCTATAAAAAATTCAGAGATGAGTTTACTGAAGATGCTGTGATTGATGCATATTTATCGTATATTGAGAAGAATTTGAATGTTTAAAGGTGTTATTGCTTTATTTGCTAGCAGAGCTGTTTGGAATTTTAAAACATTATTTGCTATTATATTTGGTGTTTTTTGTTTCTTCGTTTTAGAAGATATGGAAACTATCATTGCTCTTTATTCAACAATTTATCCTTATGCTTTGTTTTTGTTATTGTCTTTGTTTTATAATTTAGTGATTAATCCTTGCTATAAAACTGGAGGCAAAGAATTCGATTTTAATAATTTCTTGTTTAATTTTGTTGTAGCTGTGATACATATGATATTAGTTAGTTATATGACTATATCATTTTTCTATATAATAGCTTTTGGATAGGAGCCCTCTTGATAACATTTTTATTAGGTATATTTCAGGTTTTTAAATCTTATAATCCGTCTTTTGTAGATTTTTTACCAAAAGGTAAAAGGTTATTTGTATCAGTTATTGCAGATGTGTTTTTATTTAGCTTATATCTTTATTTCAATAATATAATTTCTTTTACAGATTATCTATATTCCATCATATTAGTTGTTTTTGTGTTTGTTTTTATTGGTGGTAGATTAGTTATCACAACCAAATACCTAAAAGAAGCAAATACAGAGATAGTAAAGGCTCGAAAAAATCAAAGAACATATTCTATGAAAGATGCAGATAAAGTTAATTATATTTATAATTTAGAATCACAAATTAAAGACTTAAAAAGTGAAATTGATAGTATCAGTGAAACAATGGATGATGATAAATTCTTCAAAGAAAATCGTAAATTGAAAGAAGAGTTGGAAGATTTAGCCATAGAAAATGATAGGCTTGTTAATAGTAAAAATTCTGCAGGTAATCCAGATTGGATGAATTATCTGCCATATAATGATGGGGATAGTTTAGATGATGTGAAAAAAGCCTATAGAGCATTGGCTAAAATATATCACCCAGATAAGAATGAAGAAGATGAGAATCGTATTATTAAGCTTAATGAAGCATGGGTAAAAGCAAAATCTTGGTTTGAGTAGTAAGTCTTCGTTTTTTGAACGATTAATCACATATGATTTTAGGTTAGATGTCGATTTTTTATTTCTGTTTGTGGTTTTGTTATGTTATACTGATTAGATGTTGAGTTGGTTAAGGAGTAGTATCTATGAAAATTTTGAATGTGTTATTGTTAACTATAATGTTATCTGGTTGTTCAGTTGTTGGTATTGCTCTAACTGTTGCGGGAACTGCAGCAGGGATTGCGACAGATGTTATAACATCACCTTTCGATTAACTTTTTTAAGAGTATTCTAAGAGTAGCTTTGTTGTCGATTATATCGTCGTGTAGTAATTTCTACACATCCTTAACAATCTCCTAAAATCTATCTNNAAGAGTAGCTTTGTTGTCGATTGTTTTTGTTATTATTAGTCAAAAAGTTAAGATTCTTAATTGTTAAAAAAAAGCCTCCATTTAGGAGGCTTTTTATTTTATTATAATTGTCCGTGACAATGTTTATATTTCTTACCACTTCCGCAAGGACAAGGTTCGTTTC